>JAHQVQ010000355.1 GCA_019634305.1 Flammeovirgaceae bacterium
AATTAAATGATAGAAACCAGGAGGGTATTTCAAAATAAAAATCTATTAAACCTAAATTTTGGGTTTTGGTTATTTTTATGTTTCTGGGATTTTTTGATGAACTTTATCAAAGTTTATCAGTCAGGAGTTTCCTATCATTGGGAAGGAATGATCAATTATCCTATTTCCTTTTATTTAAGCTTGTGGGTTTTAAGTCATTTATTACTCAGTCTTTATTTGTCAACCAGAGAATTAAGACGAAAACTATTTGTATTAATTCATATTGTAGCTAGTTTGTTTTTTGGAATAATTAATAAAATCCAGGCTGGTGTTTTTGGGATTTTATTGGAAAGACTTTTTTTATCGAAAGAAACTTTTTCATTTACAGAACTACTCATACATTGGCAGTTTACTTATCTGGATTTTATAGAAGGGTCGGGTTATTACTGGTTATTCTTATTGGTTTTGTTAGCACTTGATTATTTCGCCAGATATCATAATCAGCAAAATTGGTCATTTGAGTTGGAATCTAAATTAATAAATTCTCAACTGCACACGCTGAGAATGCAAATGAAACCACATTTTCTTTTCAATGCCCTGAATACCATTTCCATGATGATTCGGAGGAATGAAAATAGACAGGCAGTCACAATGGTTTCGGCTTTAAGTGATTTATTGAGAAATAGCCTAGCCAAGGACACCAAACCATTTGTTTCTCTCTCTGAGGAATTGGATTTAGTTAAAAAGTACCTTGAAATTGAATCGATTAGGTTTCAGGATCGATTAAATCTGGATTTTAATATTGAAGAAGAAACACTTGATTGTAAAGTTCCAAATTTATTATTACAACCCATTGTGGAAAATGCCTTTAAACATGGCGTTGCGAAAAGTATTGACAATGCCATTTTGAAAATTTCCGCTACAAGAGAAAATGGAGAAATTTCACTGAAAGTTTTTAATACAGGACCTTCATTACCACCTGATTGGAATATTTCGGCAAGTACTGGTATTGGTATAACCAATACTACGAACAGGCTCAGGCAATTGTATGCAGGAAAATTTAAATTTATGGTTTCGGAAAATGATGGAGGATTTTTGGTCAATATTATTTTACCATACAAAAAGATATAAGAATGCAAAAAATCACGGCTGTAATCGCAGATGATGAAAAGGAAGCCAGAGATGGGATTAAACTATTATTAGAAAATGATACTGAAATAGAAATAGTTGGAATCTGTAAAAATGGGATTGAAGCAATAAAAGCGATTAATGACCTGAAACCGAAATTAGTATTTATGGATATACAAATGCCTGGTGTAAATGGTCTTGAGGTCATAAATAGTCTTGATAAATCCATCTTACCAGCAATTATATTTGTCACTGCTTATGATCAATATTCCCTAAAGGCTTTTGAACTACACGCTATGGATTATTTATTAAAACCTTTCACAGACGAACGTTTTTTTAAAGCCCTTGACCATACCAAAAGTTTTATAAAACAAAACCAATTGGAGAAAGTAAATGCCAATTTGCTGAATTTGCTGGATTTTTACCAAAAGGAACAGAAGGAAGAAGGTTCGGGTAAAATTATTAAGGAAACTTCTCAGGGAAATAAGTTGATAAATAACAGGCTAATTATCAAATCAGATGGGAAAATATATTTTGTTGAATTAGATAAAATAGTTTGGGTACAGGCTTATGATTATTATGTGAGGATACATATTGCCAATAAATTTTATTTGGTGAGAGAAAGCCTGAAACAAATGGAAGAATTACTACCAAGTGAAAAATTTGTCAGAATCCATAAATCTAGTATTGTCAATATTGATCATATTATTGAATTGGAACCCCATTTTAATAATGAATTTATCATGAAGCTTGATAATGGAGAAGAATTAAAATCTAGTAGAAACTTCAGAGATAAATTAAAAGGGGTATTTAATATTTAAATTAATTATTCTGAAGTACTTTCTCTGGTTCCCCTTTTAATTGGTAGATAGCAAAAATGGAAAAAGTAAGCAATACAATAGCCCCAAACTGATGGAATACTCCAAGAGAAACTGGTATTTTAAATAATAAAGTAAGTACTCCAGATAGAAATTGGATCATTACAGTTATTGCTAATCCATTAATTCCGAATTTCAATCTGGATGGAAGGTCAAGGTTTCTTGATTTTACCCAAAGGACAATTACAAGCACCAAAAGAATTTTTGCAGTATACCTGTGGATGAATTGGACTGTGGCAATATTTTCAAATAGGCTCATGAAACCATTATCCTGGAATCCAAAGGAAACTGCTATTGGAATCCAGGAATTTCCCATTTTTGGAAAGGTTGGATAAAATAAGCCTGCTTTAAGCCCAGCTACAAAGGCACCATAGGTGATCTGTAAAAACAAGATTATGACAAAGACTGCTAAAATTTTTTGTAAGCTTGTAAATGATTTGGGCAAACTAAATGATCTTTCAAAAACAACCTCGAGTGCAAGCCAAAATGTATAACTATATAAAATTAAGGCAGTAACTAAATGAGCGGCAAGTCGGTAATGGCTAACATCTGGGCGGTTTACCAAACCGCTTTTTACCATAAACCATCCTAAGAAACCTTGGAATGCCCCCATGCCCAACACTATAAGTAGTTTCTGAAACATGGACTTTGACAATCGCTTTTGGAAAAGGAAATATAGGAAAGGGACTATAAATACAATTCCAATAAATCGGCCTATCATCCTGTGGAAATATTCCCAAAAAAAGATAGACTTAAATTCGGAAAGTGTAAAGTGATTATGTTTTATTTTAAATTCAGGAGTTTGTTGATACTTCTCAAAAATTTCTGTCCATTCCTGTTCATTTAGAGGAGGAATACTTCCCATAATCAGTTTCCATTCTACCATCGATAAACCTGAATGGGTAAGTCGTGTAATTCCTCCAATTATCACCATAGTAGCAATCAGAAAACAACCTGAAAGTAACCAAATTAAAACTGCTTTATCAATTTTTTCCTTCATCTCAGAAACTTTTATGCGAATTTAATAGTCATCAGAATATTAAACAAATTGAAAGAGAAAGGGTTTTTAACGCTCCAAAATAAAAAAAGAGGTGAGTTAGAAATTCACCTCTATTAAATATAAATTTTTGAAATTGTAAATTTAGCAACCTCTTGATTTCAAATGCTGCTTAAGCATTTCTACAGAACTAATTTCCATATTTGAAGCCCCATGGAAATCACCATGGTTTCCAGCTACCACTACAATTCTGTCTTCATTCTTAAGTCTGTCTTTTTCAATTAAAGCATCCAGGGAACGTTTTAAAAATTGTAAATCATGCACACTTTTTTCCATGAAATTGGCAAAAACAGCATAAGTTAAGGCTAATTCCCTAACAACATGATCCTGATAACACTGGGCATAAATGAAATTTTTTCCTCTGTAAGCTGCTAAGGCTCTGGCAGTTCTGCCATTTTGAGTATCTATTATAATAGCTTTTGCTCCCAATTCGAAGGAAGCTTGAACTGCTGATCTTGCCAAAAATGCAGAAATTTCATTATTAACCACTAAATATTCCGTTTCCTTTACATTGGGTTTTGCGGCTTCAACTTCAATTGCGATTTTTGACATTGTTTCAACAGACTCAATAGGGTAGTCACCATAAGCAGTTTCTCCACTCAACATAATAGCATCAGTTCCATCATAAATAGCATTGGCAACATCACTGATCTCAGCCCTGGTTGGTCTTGGGTTTTCAATCATGGAGTGTAACATTTGGGTAGCCGTAATTACAGGTTTCCTTCTGGAAATACACTTATTAATAATCATTTTTTGGGCAATAGGAATTCTTTCCTGAGGAATTTCAACTGCTAGATCACCCCTGGCTACCATTACTCCGTAAGCATAATCCAAAATCTCATCAATATTCTCAACACCATCCTGATTTTCGATTTTTGCAATAATTTTTATTTTACTGTTCTTCTCATCTAAAATGTTTTGAACAGCAATTACATCTTCCTTATTCCTTACAAAGGAATGTGCAATAAAATCCAACTTTTGTTCAATGGCAAAATGGATAAACGCAATATCTTTTTGACTTAATGTAGGAAGTTTTACGTGTACCGAGGGGATATTTACACTCTTTTTCCCTTTAATTACTCCGTTGTTTTTAACCTCACAAACCAACTTTTCATCATCTTTTTCTACCACAAGTAATTCTAAAGAACCATCATCGATAAGTATTCTACTGTTTACCGGAACATCATTTACGAACTCTGCATAATTCACATAAACACATTCACTTGAAGTAATACCACTAGGATCACCTTTTACAATTACTTTGTCTCCAAATTTCACTTCAATAGTTTCATTTGAAGCGGTTGTCCTAATTTCAGGACCTTTTGTATCTAATAAAAGCGCGATTCGCTTTGATACAGCTCTAACATTATTGATTACTTTTAAGGTATCTTCATGGTTTTGGTGAGCGGTGTTCAACCTCACCACATTCATCCCTGCATTCCTCAATTTTCTAATCACATCAACATCACAATTCTTGTCTGAAATTGTAGCAACAATTTTTGTTTTTTTTCGCATTGAAAAAGTAATTTAAGTACCTGAACCATTATAATTACGAATAAATCATAAGTAAATAATTATGAAATTACGTAATTGCTGTTTAACCGAATAAATTTTGCTCGAAGGTAGCGATTATTTGTTTATCTAGAAAAGTCTTGGCCTATTTTAGCTCAAAAGCCATTGTTTGGAATTCGTGAATAATTTCATGAAAAATGTAAACTTAAGTCGAAGTAAATGTTTTTAATTACTTGTTTTTGTATTGTAAAAATCTGATAACAAGTCACTTAGTGAAGATGGGTTATTCTATTTTATTTTTTGACTGTTTTTTCATAAAGGATCTTTTGAGTTTTAATCAGTAATGAATATTTAATTTGAAATTAATAATAGAAAATTTCCATGGCTTTTTTTTCTAACACTTTTGTTTCTATTAACCTTGATTTTTTTACCAATAAATAGATGTGCAGAATTAAATATACTTAATAAGTGCCACAACTTTTTGATAATGAGATAAAAGTACTCAATATAAAATAGTACTGGTACTTAGCTGGCAAAGATTAGCTTTGCCAGCTAATTCGATTTGATTTCATTTTTTTAATGATGTTGTCTAAAATTATTATTTCTTGCTGCAAACGGCCTGTTTTGCCTTCCATTTCGTTTCTTTTCTACTTAAATAGCTCTGCTATTCGCCATGAAAAGGGACTCATTAAAGACAAAGCATTTCTATTTTCGCTAATAAATTAAAACCTTAGACAACTTCAATTTGAAAATCATTTACTTAAGTACCATTACTTGAGTTTTTAATACGAAAAAATTATGGATTATCAGAGAATTCTTGAAGAAATATATATTGAGGCTCAACCACTTGTTGGAAAAGCTCAGCCTGCAAATTACATTCCCGAACTAGCAAATGTGGATAATAGGCAATTTGGAATAAGTCTTACCACAATTTCAGGTGAGGAGTATGTGGTTGGTGATACCGATGTGAAATTTTCAATTCAGAGTATTTCAAAGGTGATTACCTTGGCTAAAGTTTTTTATTCTCTAGGTGAAAAAATATGGGAAAGAGTAGGAGTGGAGCCTTCCGGAACCACCTTTAATTCACTTACTCAGCTTGAATTTGAGAAGGGAATTCCCAGAAACCCTTTTTTAAACTCAGGTGCTCTTGTTATAACCGATATGTTAATTTCCATTTTTGATAAACCAAAGGAAGAAATTTTAAGGGTAATGAGGAGTATCTCTGGAAATGAAGGAATTATTCCCAATTTAAAGGTTGCCGAATCAGAAATTGGACATAGTGAAAGAAATAAGGCATTGGCCTACATGATGAAATCCTTTGGAAATATTCATAATGATATTGATCATTTGCTAGAAGTTTACGCCTATCAATGTGCTTTAGAAATGACATGCAGTGAATTGTCCAAAGTGTTTTTGTTGTTTGCAGATAATGGATTTTGTCGCTTTTCCAATACAAGAGAATTGACAATTAGCCAAACAAAAAGATTAAATGCGATAATGCAGTCCTGTGGATTTTATGATGAAGCTGGTGAATTTGCTTTTAAAGTTGGACTGCCGGGAAAAAGTGGAGTTGGAGGAGGAATTGTAGCAGTACTTCCGGGTCAATTTAGCATTTCAGTATGGAATCCGGGATTAAACAGTAAAGGAAATTCGCTGGTTGGTATGAGAGCATTAGAATTATTTACAACAAAATCAGGTATTTCAATTTTTTAAATGTGCCCAATATTTAAACATTTAAATTTACTGAATTTTTCCTATAGCTAAAGAAGTCGAAACGGATTCATTCGAGGAAATTGTAGTTAAAGTTTCTTTATAAATTGATAAAACCAAACCCCTATTATAATCTATAGTTATTTCTTCCTTTTCCTGAAAATTTAACTCTGAAAGTTCAATTCCTTCACTTTTGATCTTTTCTAT
>JAHQVQ010000356.1 GCA_019634305.1 Flammeovirgaceae bacterium
AGTTCGGCTATTTTTCTTTATCTTGCAATGATAGCAGTCTGGGCAGTGTAGCATTGTTTTTTCACTATATAGATAATCACCTGCCCAAAATACTCTTAGGTTGGAGACTTAGCCTTACATTTGACACACTGCCTGTTTTTTTTCTTATGCTCTAACTCCTTGTTATTCAGACGAAAATTTCGAGTTATATCAGAATGATTTTATTGAAATAAAACAAGAAAGGATTTTATCTAAAAAATACTTGCTAAGAATTTCAAAAAACTCATTTTTTTCTTTTAAAACTTTATAAATTTGAACCCTTTTTCAAGTTCATTTTTCGTCAAAGGTCAGTATTCTGAAATAAGTAAATTGTATCAAAATTTTGGAGTTTTGTGTTTACAAAAGGCTACTCATATGTCTATACAAAAATCTCCAAAACAATTATTATCAGATTAGTGCAAAAGGTTTTTTTAAGATTCTACAATAATAAGCAAACATGATTTTATCCGACAAACAGATATTAAAAGAAATTGATAACAACAATATTTTAATTGAGCCTTTTGATCCGAAATGTCTTGGAACTAACTCTTATGATGTTCACCTTGGGAAATATCTGGCCACATATAAGGATGAGGTTTTAGATGCTAAGAAACATAATGAAATTGAAGTTTTTGAAATTCCTGAGGAAGGCTTTGTACTTCAACCCAACAAATTGTATTTAGGTGTCACTAAGGAATATACAGAAACATTGGCACATGTTCCTTTTTTGGAGGGCAAATCGAGCGTGGGCAGATTAGGCATTGATATTCATGCTACTGCCGGGAAAGGAGATGTTGGCTTTTGTAATACCTGGACCTTGGAAATTTCGGTTACCCAGGCAGTAAGAATTTATAACAATATGCCTATCGGACAACTAATTTATTTTAAAGTTGATGGGGAAATCAACAATTATTATAATATAAAAGGAAGTGCAAAATATAATACCAGAACTGTGAAACCTGTGGAATCAATGATGTGGAAAAACAAGTTCTAATAAATTCTTTTTCAAAGGGAACTAATTACTAATTTCAAGTACAAAACAGGTGATTTCCAAATCAAACTGTTGGACTGATTTTGAGATTTCCTAAAAACCCATAAGCATTTGTAAAGTCAATTTATTTTTAGATTTAACCTTGTTTTTATTTTAGCATTAAATGCTAATTATATTATCTTTGCCAATTATATTGGCAATATTTTATCCTATTTTTATTTTTATAAAATAGTATGCTTTGAAAGATTGTATTTTACTTTTTCCTCTTTTAAATTTCAGGCTATATTTTTCAAATTGTTTTAAACAATATTATTAATGGCACAAAACCATAATTACACTGAAGACAGCATAAAATCCTTGGAACCCAGAGAGCATATCAGGTTAAGACCTGGGATGTACATTGGAAAGCTCGGAGATGGATCTGCTCCTGATGATGGTATTTATGTATTGGTGAAGGAGGTGGTGGATAATAGTATTGACGAACACATGATGGGATATGGTAAAACAATTGAAATTGTGGTTACTGAAGCCCATGTGGAGATAAGAGATTTTGGAAGAGGAATTCCTCTGGGGAAAGTAGTGGATTGTGTATCCAAAATAAATACTGGTGCTAAATACGACTCAAATGCATTCCAGAAATCAGTTGGTTTAAATGGTGTTGGTACCAAAGCAGTAAATGCTTTATCGAGCTATTTTAGAGTAATATCCACAAGAGATGGAGAGGAAAAAGTTGCTGAATTTGAACAGGGTAAATTAACTAAAGACCATAAAGTTCAGTCAAGTAAAAATAAAAATGGAACTTTAGTTCACTTCCAGCCTGATGGCACAATTTTCAAAAACTTTCGGTTTATACCAGAATATCTTGAAAATCAAATCTGGAATTATGCTTTCTTAAATTCTGGTCTTACTATTAACTATAATGGGACAAAGTATTTTTCGGAGAAAGGATTACACGATCTGCTTTCCAGAAAAATAGACGTAGAAAGCATGCGATATCCTATTATCCATTTAAAAGGAGAAGATATTGAAATTGCACTTACCCATACCAATCAATACGGAGAAGAATATTATTCTTTTGTAAATGGCCAATATACCACTCAGGGTGGAACTCATCTTTCTGCTTTCCGGGAAGGTATTGTAAGAACAGTAAGAGAGCACTTCAATAAAAACTTTGATGCTGCTGATATAAGGGCCTCAATTGCTGGTGCAGTAAGTGTAAGAGTACAAGAACCGGTTTTTGAGTCACAAACCAAAACCAAACTAGGTTCTAATAATATTGGACCAAACGGACCAACTGTAAGGAGTTTTGTAGTGGATTTCCTTAAAAAGGAATTGGATGATTTTCTGCATAAAAACCCTGAAATAGCTCAGGCGATGCTGAAAAGAATTCAGCAGTCTGAAAGGGAAAGAAAAGATATTGCCGGAATTAAAAAACTAGCAAACGAAAGAGCTAAAAAAGCGAATCTTCACAATAAAAAACTACGAGATTGTAAAACTCACCTCAATGACAAAAAGAAAGATGATGAAGTGAAATTTAATAGCACTTTGTTCATCACCGAGGGTGATTCAGCAAGTGGAAGTATCACAAAATCCAGAAATGTTGATACACAAGCAGTATTTAGTTTAAGAGGAAAACCACTCAACTGCTATTCATTAACCAAAAAAGTGGTTTATGAAAATGAAGAATTCAATTTGCTTCAGCATGCACTTAATATTGAAGATGGTTTAGAAGGGTTAAGGTACAATCGGGTAGTAATCGCCACTGATGCTGATGTTGATGGCATGCATATCAGACTGCTTATGCTAACATTTTTCCTTCAATTTTTTCCAGACTTGGTAAGAGGTGGACATTTATATATTCTGGAAACCCCGCTTTTCAGGGTAAGAAATAAGAAAAAAACGATTTATTGCTACTCTGAAGAGGAAAAAAACAAGGCTATAAACAAGCTTGGGAGTAAACCAGAGATTACCAGATTTAAAGGACTTGGAGAAATTTCACCTGATGAATTTGGTAATTTTATTGGTGAAAGCATTAGGCTTGATCCAATTATTCTTAATAAGGATACACATATCAAGAACCTGTTAAGCTATTACATGGGTAAAAACACACCAGATAGACAACAGTTTATTATTGAAAATTTAAAAGTTGAAAAGGATATAGTAGAAGAAGAACCTGTTGTGGTTTAATTTATATTAAGTAGTAATTCAAAATTAACCGTGTATTATTTTTCCGTAAAAGACTGATAGGGAGATTACTACTTCTTGGAAATAATAGTACCCGGTGTGGAGCATGGGTGCTTATCTCCCAGATTAAGTAATTTCAGATGAGGCAGATTGATTTTAATCTCTCTTTTTTATTCCCATAATGGTATTGGCTACCTTTCATTAACACTAATTTAAGTTGCATGTATGGATTTGAAAACTTTTACGTTGCTTTATTCAGGATTTAAATTAATAATTTAGATAAAGTCAATATATTATGTTAGAGAACCTTAACACCTTAAAATCTAATCCTAACTACAAAATAAGTAGAGAAAGAAAGTCCAATATCATTATCATGGAATTTATCGGGGATATCAGTGATGAAATCTATAAGGAAATCTGGATTACCTCTGCCAATCTTGCTAATGAATATCATGCTAATAAATTCATCCTAGATCAAACCGGTATTGGAAAAGTAAACTTCAAATCAAGAAGTTGGGCTGTACTAATCTTTTTTCCTTCTCTAAAGAAAAGACTTGGGACTAATGTTGCAGGAGCTGTAATTACTTCTAAGCAACTCATTCATAAATCAGGGGTGCAATATCTTATGCAAGCATTTAAAAAGTTTACAGGGTATCAAGTAAATATAAGTCCCAGCTACCAAGAAGCTATAGAATGGCTTGGCTCATTTGACTAAACCATATTTCTGATTTTCAAAAAATTAATTAAGCCCAGTGTATTTTTTACATTAGCTTTTTTCATCATATTCTTTCTATGTTTATTAACAGTATGTTCACTGATACATAAGAAATCCCCAATTTCTTTACTACTCAAACCTTTAATGAGATAGGAAAATAATTGTATTTCCCGCTTGGTAAACCTTTCCCCTTTCCCTCCTTCTTTAAAAATAACAGGAATTAGCCTATTTTTTTTAGATGGAAATTCAACATCTATTAAAACCGTTGTTTCCTTATTGAATGAAGTAATATCATTACAAATCCCAAGGGAATATACAATGTTACCTTTTGAGTCAATTTGGATTGGAATGTTTTGCTGAAGAATATGAATATAATTACCCGTCTTACTTTTTAGCCGATAATTGTAATTGATCTTGACTTTCATCCTATTATGGACAGGAATTTCAGAAATGATTTTATCAATTTGGCCTAATACTCTGCCAATATGTGGAACATCATCAGGGTGGATAATACTTTGGGTCAATGCAGGTCCCTTATTCCTAAATTCTTGAATTTTATAGCCCAAAATATCTTCTACAGATGGACTCATAAATGCATACCCTCCTAATTGATAATCCATTATAAAAGCAAAATACTTTCCCAAAGGAGTAATAAAATCCAAAAATCTATTAGGATTTAAGTATTTTTTAATTTTCTCTACATCGCAATCATACGGTTTATTTTTCCAATCAGTTAAAAATTCACTTAGTGATTTTTGTGAAATGTTCTGAGTCATGGCAAAAATTGGTTGTTGGTAAAAAATACAATCAGAATAATTAATCAAAAAAATACTATTTCAATTTAATTACCTTTTGTGCTTAAAACACACAAAAAACCTTAACAACAGTTAAGATTACCAAAAAAAAGAAAGTATAACATTGTAAATACCATATTTCTAATCTAAAACAAGTGTATTTACCTTTTTCTGAGCTAACAGATATAGTCCCCTTATGCAATAGGATTATTTGGCGAGAAAGACTTAGGCCAATACCAGATCCATTCTTTTTTGTACTAAAAAAGGGGGTAAATATATTTTCCAGATTTTCTGGTAAAATACCGATTCCACTGTCAGTCACCATAATTATTATTTTTTGCCCAAATCCTTCTGCTGAAATTACAATTTCTAAATTTCCCTCCCTGTCTTTTAAAGCATCTCTGGAGTTTAAAACTAAATTAATTATAACCTGTTCCAATAATTCAATATCTGCAGCTTTCAGTACTAATTCACTTAATGGCAATTCTTTTCTTAAAGTAATTCCCAATCTTTTCAATTCTCTAAATAATAGCCTGTAGAACCCTATCAAATAAAAGACCTACCTCTACTTTTTTAAAGTTTGGTTTATTTATAGAGGAAAGACTCCTATAATTTTTTACAAAATTTAAAAGCCCTTTACTACGATATTCAATCGTTCCAATTCCTTTTAGCAATTCTACCAATTCAACTTTAGCTTCCACATCATTACCACTAATTAAATCAATATTTTCTCCCAATTTTTTATGAATAATCCCAGAAAGAGAGATTATGGGGGTAACCGAATTCATAATTTCGTGGTTTAGCACCCTTATAAGCTTTTGCCAAGCAATAACTTCATGCCCTTTCAATTCTGACCGGATATTTTGAAAGGAAATCAGTTTAAATTCTTCTTGCTCCAGTTTAAATATGGCCCCATAAATCGACAAATGATGAAGTGAGTTTCCTATGTTTAATTTGACTAATATTTTCTGACCAGGCTCCAAAGACTTAATTTGCTCAGGCAAGTGCCCATCTATTCTTTTAAGAGAATTTATATTACTTAGATGAGGTAACCTAAGTAATTGACTAGCAGCATCGTTCATTAAAGTAATTTCCCCATCAGGTTTATAACAAATAAGGGCTACACCAATATGATCCACAATTGTTTGCAGATATAAATAATGCAACTCCTTTTGGATACTAAGTAATCGGTAAAATTTAAATATATTCTATTTTGCCACAACTGATTGATACTGAGATGCAATTGCTCTATATAAATTAGTGCTGGTGCTTAATTTCTTTAAAAGCAGTATTTATTTCATTGAATGCAGATTGTAAAATATGATCGTTTTTTCGTCCTCCTGTTTCTGAATAAGTCCCTGAAAAATCTTGGTGTTTTATGGATAAAAGGAAATTATTTAATTCCCTGAAGCTCCTTTCCAGGAAATGAATAAGTTCACCCAGTTGAATGAACACCACAAGTAGCAATACGGTTGGGGTAATTACCCAGGAAGTATTAATGAAACTATATATAAGGCCAAAGAGCACTCCTACTATTAGTAGAATAAGTCTAAAAATAATCTTAGCCTGAATCCTGTAAAAACTATCCTGATCAGTTTAAATCCAAAAAGCACTCCCCAATATAATCAGGAAAGTGCTTTTCAAAAGAATTAAATTACAATATGCAATTTCTAATTATCTTTTTTCTTCCCAAAAGGGTTTTTAATTTTTAATTCCTTCAATTTCTCCTCTCCTGCTTTTTGAAGATTATCAACTGATTCCTTCACTACTTCTTCTTTTTCTTCATCAGTTTTCGTAGTATCCTGCATTTGCTTTAATACATTTTTTGCTTCCTTTTTAACTTCTTGTTTTGCTTCCTGGGAAACTTCAGCAACTTGTTCTTTAACTACATCTTCTACTACATTTTTTTGCCCATCTCCCATTTTCACTTTAGGGTCTTCGTAGGAACCTGTTATCACAAAAGGTATTTTCAAGCTACTCTGACCGGTTAGATTAGCATATTGCCCAGCAAATCCAGATCCTAGTTTACTAGAAGGTATATCCATATTAATTTTATAATTCAATCCTCCATCTAAAGTAGTAAATCCGTCAACATTCGATTTTATATCACCAAAATTAACATCGAATGGTTTAACAATAAACTTCCCATCTTTTATTTCAGCCTTTATTTTTACATTTTTTAGTGTTGGGTCTTTCAGTTCTTTTATTCCACTCATATCGCTTATTGAATTAAGAAGTTTCATTCCCTGCATCGCTGCATCTTTAATAAAGATATCACCAAGACCACTCATAGAGGCTAATTCAGGCATTAAATCCTGGCCAATGTCACCACTAACTTTAAATGTACTCGAATAAGTACCATTAACATTTTGAGCTAATGGGGCAAAGGTTTGAACTGTATTAAAAGTGGCATAAGATTTTTGGAAAGAAAGATCCTGGATTACCAAATCGAGATCAAACTTAGGTTTTTCAGGGTTTTGGGTATTGTAAGAACCATTGGTTACAAAAGAGCCTCCAAGCAAATTAAATTTTAAATCTTTCATACTCAAAATACCATCCTTTGCTATAATATAACCCACCATGTTTTTCATTTCCATGTTGGTGTAAACTACATTATCCAGTTTTGCATCAGCCCTGAAATCTATTGTTTTTGGAATTGGAATTACACCATATTCTTCCTCAGGTGTTTCGGTGGTAGTTTCCGTGGTTGCTCCTTCTTCTTCAGCAGGCATCCATTCATTTACATCAAATGATTTGGAATACATTTTTATATTTCCCTTTAAAACCTCATTTTCTTTTAAAGAATAGGCTATATAATTAGAAATAGTCCCATTAAGTTTTACATCACTTTTACCTAATTTACCCATATAGTTTTTCAATACCATTTCTTTAGGATTGAAAGTCAATGTTGCTTCATCAATAGTTACTGGAGGATATTCATCCATGAGTAATTCAAAATTATTCATAGAAACAGTCCCTGAAGTTGGCAACTTCTCATACCGCTCTGCATCAATATCAGACATTTTACCACTAGTTTGAATATCGGCAAATGCTTTTCCCGACATTTTCATTCCTTCCATAGGGTAGATCAAATCAACCAAATGGAAATCAAAACCACCTTTTACCTTAAAATTATAGGTAATATTATCCATATTATAAATATGTCCCGAAGCTTCCAAGGCTTCCCCACCAACCAGCATACTAGCTTTATCAATATTTACCTCGGTATCATTAATAATTCCTGTTTCATTATGAATATTCGTAAGCACGCTAATATTTTCCATTGGAACAGGATATTCCTCATATTTCACATTCCCGTCCGACAAAGTCATTTCAGCATTTATTTTGGGAATGGTATTATTTGCTTCACTGTAAACTCCATTAGCCTTAACATTAGTTTCATAAATTCCTGCCATGGTCAATCCATCCATTGGAAACATGGTAGATAATTCAGCAAGATTAACTTTGGCTGTAACATCAGCATTAATATCATAATTAGTAAGGCCTGCAATTCTAACATTTCCATTAATAGGATTTTTTCCCAAATCCATATGGAATTTCGAAATATCTATCACCATATTGTCCAAAACTCCGGAAGTATTATCAACCAACATATCTACCATTATATTATTAACAGCAGTAGGTAAATCAGGATATTTAAACATGCCTTCATCTACCTTCAGATTAATTTTAAATCCTGGCATTTGTTCTTCTGTATACATTCCTTTCACAAAACCATCAAAGGCAAGGTTTCCGCTGGTTTCTAAAGATTCGTATCCAGTCATAAATTCTGATGGAACTAAAGAAAGCAAAGTTTTAAAAGCGGTTTCCTTTGAATGGAAATTAATATCCATGTCAAACCCATCTTCGGGCATTGCAAACCAACCATCAAATCCCAATGCAAAATCATTTACTTTAAGGGTATTTTCTTTAAAAGTGAATTTCATATCGTTAGATAAATCCATATTTAAAGTGGCATCCGCATTTACATGGTGATTGCTAAAGTATTTGGTACCATCAAAATCTACGGTAAGTCCTTGAATATCTGTATTCGTAATCAAATCAAAAACATCAAGAGTAAAATCTCCACTACCAGAATGGTTCAGACCATTTACTTCTACAAAAACGGGCATAGTTCTATCATCATAAATCACATAGGCATCATTAATCTCCCATCCTTTTATTCCAATTTTTACATCTCCACCAGAAGAAGTTTCTTCTTCCTGGATTTCAGGCTGTTCCTCACTGGGCATAGCAATATCATAATTTGCACTTCCATCTTCCAGCACCAGAATTTTCAGTCTGGGTTGATCCAGGTAAATTCCTTCAATTTGAATTGGTTCTTTTCCGTCCGACTGAATACTACTAATAGCACTCATCAGATCAACCGATATGCTAAATTCTTTAATACTTGTAAGCGTATCTCCAGCAAAAGGCGCTTTGCCAATTACACCGAAGTCCCCAATAGTCACGCTAAGGTTAGGGAAATCGCTCAATAAACTTACATCGAATTTTTCTGAGTCAAAATAAACATTGGCATTTACGTTTTTAGCGATTTCTTCATCAAGTATCGCTTTAATATCATCTTTATAAAGATTGGGTAAAATGGCTGCTGCACTAACAATTACTACCAATATAATAGCAAGGATGATTATAATTTTTTTCATAATTTTTAATGAAAGTTCAATAATTTAATTGGATTTCTAATTACCTTCAATAGGTATTACAACAAGTTAATAGTTAAAAAAAATTAAGTACTATTAAAAAATATAATGATTCAGTTACAAATAGATATTTCAGTTTCTCTGTTGGAAATCTGAATAGTTTAGTTTTTGCTAACCTTGGATTGATAATTTCCTAAAGCAACGATAAAAGTCAGGAAGGTAATATTTCAGAATTAAATAAAAGTAAAAAAATAGTTATTGAATATTTATATGTCAAAAAAAAGCATTCTTATGGTAAATATTCTAATCAATAAACAAATTTACTTCATTTTTAAGAGTGCCAAACAATTATTTCAAAAAAATTTCATAGATAAAGTCAACAAATCATCCCTTAATAACATTCATAACAATGAATACAATTTGTTTACTTTCTTAAAAAATTAATAATTAAAGAGAATAAATTATTATTATTACTTATTAATTAACAATTAAACCAAATATTAGAATGAGATTCAAATTTTTACTATCATCTATTTCTTTACTATTTATCCTTTTAGGGTTTTCGATTGCTACCACCGCTCAGGATCGCGATGGGAATCTAACTCAAACCCTGGAATGGATAAAAGCTAAAATTGAAAAATATGGAGGAAAATCCGGAAAAGAGTATTTCTATAAGGTGACTTACTCAGCCACCGATTGCCAAATTCATATTCACCAATACCTTGCTGGCCAATCTTCACCAAAGTATAATTATAAGCTCAACCTTAATTCATTTAAAGAAATAAAGCAAAATGGGAAAGATATGGAAGTCCTTTCCATTGGAGCTACAGTAATAGGTACTTCCTATTCAAATAAGGAAGAGAGTGCATGGTCTGGCATTCGAATTTTAGATTTTAAAATTGCTGAAGCAGGAATTGTTGACAGAATAAATAAAGCTTTCCAAATCGCATCAGAATTGGCGAAAACCAGATGTGGTACCCAACATTTTGCTATTGATTAAACAATAGAAAAGCTTATTTTAAAGGGACTATGAAGTAATCATATTCCCTTTTTTTGTTGGCTCTCCTGATAAATTATCTGGAGTAATGTTTGACCAACTGCTTTCAACATTCCTTTATCAATATGCTCTAAATTATCATCATGAGTGTGCCAGGTTTTGGGGAAATAATTATCATTTACCGGATTAAAGCCAATAATATCAACTGTAGGAATTTTGGCAACTGTATTGAGGTAATAATGATCGTCAATAATTTCATACTTGGTGCTTTTTTGATGGAATACATCCCCATAGCCAATTTGATGCGCAATATCCCATATTTTATTTAAAACCTTGCCTGCATACTTTTCGGAAATAGGTTCTTTTATAAAATGAGAATTACCATCCCCAACCATATCTAGTAAAATACCGAAAAATGCTTGATAATTTGGCTTATGCTTATTTTTCGACCAGTATTGGGATCCTAAACAATACCCTTCTCCGGTTTCTGGTGAACCGTAGTCCTCTGCATCAAAAAATACAATATCGATACCAATTTCAGGTTGCTCCTGTTCATTGTTTATAGTTTTAGCTAACTGCAACAAAACGGCCACCCCACTGGCACCATCATTTGCTCCTGCAATTGGAGTTTGTTGATTTTCTGTATCCTGATCTGCAAAAGGCCGGGTATCCCAGTGAGCAGCAAACAATAATCTTTTCTTAGCATTTGGATTATAAACACCAATAATATTTTTTGCCGGAAATTTTTCTCCGGAAAAAACTTCTGCTTCGAAATTCTGCGCTATTACCTCAAATCCAAATGCTTTAAGACTGTCCGTTAATAAATTACCACACTTATTATGGCTTGAAGTTCCTAAAACTCTTGGCCCTAATTCCACCTGAGATTTAATAAAATCAAAAGCAGCATGTTCATCGAAAACCGGAGTTTTTACTAATTGAATTGAAGAGGATATTTGATTTTCTTCAGTGGTAGATTCATTGTTTTTATCACAGGAAATCACTATAACAAAAACCAAAACTAAAAGGATTGTTTTTTTGAAAAAATAAAAAAATGACATTTATATATTGATTTAAAAAATTGGAATACTTTAAGAAATCAAATTCAACAACTATTAGCTTTATATTCTGAAAAATAATTATTTACAATGATTAAAAACTTTATGTAATCGTTTGCATAAAAATACTTTACTTTGAAATGTGATTTCAATAAACTAATTTTATTCCCAAGATTGAAATTTTAAGTACCCGTACTATTATTTCCGAGAAATAGTAATCTCTCTATTAGTCTTTTATGGCAAAATAATACACGGTTAATTTTGAATTACTACTTAATACAATTATTGAAAGTGTAAGAATATGAAAATGTATCACAAACATCACAAGAAAACTTCTCAAACTTCATTTCTTTTTGAATTTTACATTTAGGGGAATCAATTTACAGCCTTGTTGTAGTAGAAAAGGATTATCAAACCAATGAGAATGAATTGAAATGAGAGTATTAAGGGAAGAATTCATTAAAAGGTTCAGACATGAACCAGTATTATTTCGGTCACCTGGAAGAGTAAATCTTATAGGGGAACATACCGATTATAATAAAGGATTCGTATTGCCAGCTAACATTAATCTGGAAATGTTTTTTGCTGTTGCTCCAAATAGCTCAGAAAAATGCCGAATATATTCTTATGACCTCAACGAAAGTGATGAATTTTTTCTCAATGATTTAAAAGAATCTGAAAAAAGATGGAATAACTATATCATTGGAGTAGTGGCCCAATACATCAAAGGCAACTATAAAATAGGAGGATTCGATTGTGTTTTTGGAGGACAAATCCCAATTGGAGCTGGCCTGTCTTCTTCAGCGGCACTTGAATGTGGTATTGCTTATGGTTTAAATGACCTGTTTCGACTGGATATTGATAAACTTACTTTGGTAAAGATGTCACAAATGGCAGAACATGAATTCGCCAAAGTACAGTGTGGAATTATGGATCAGTTTTCATCTATTTTAGGACGGGAAAACAATGCCATAATGCTGGACTGTCAATCATTGGAGAATAAATACATCCCATTAAACTACCTTAAGGATTATTCCTTAATTATCATAAACTCTGGTGTAAGTCATTTCCATGCAATTTCTGAGTATAATAAAAGAATAAAAGAGTGCCTGGCTGGTGTTAATTTTATCAACAAAAAGGAAAAAACAAATTTTTATTCATTACGAGATTTAGATATTAAATTGATCGAGAAATATAAGAACAGTCTAGACCCTATAATCTATAAAAGGTGCAAATATGTAATTGAAGAAAACAAAAGGGTTTTGGAAGCTTGTAAAGCATTAGAAAATGGAGATATAAATACATTTGGAAACCTTATGTACCAATCTCATGAAGGACTAAAAAACCTTTTTAATGTGAGCTGTGATGAGTTAGATTTTCTTGTTGATCAAACGAAAACTAATACCAACATACTTGGCTCCAGGATGACTGGCGGAGGATTTGGAGGTTGTACCATCAATATTGTAAAAAAGGATTTTGTTGATGATTTTATTAATAAAACCACAAAAAAATATGAAAAGGAATTTAATATCAAACTGAAATATTATTCAACCAAAGTGGTTAATGGCACCAATAAAGTCTCATGAATTTCTTGGAACAGGTGTGTTTTTCTTTGGTAAGAATTTTAACATGTAAATAATAAACCTTCTTTATCAAATTTATCAAAATGGATTCAAAAAAAATACTTTTGGGCTATGATTTGGGGAGTTCTTCGGTAAAGGTTACAGCAATAGATGCCGATTCCGGAAAAGTACTTCTTTCGGCTACCTATC
>JAHQVQ010000357.1 GCA_019634305.1 Flammeovirgaceae bacterium
TTCAGGGAGGAATGTGAAGTAAAATTCTGGAGGCAATCCAATCATTTAGTTCAGGCTCAAAAAATTTGGCAAGCTGCTAAGGCGGAAAACCCTGAATTCACTTGTGCTAATATGTTTTGGTGGTACAATATGTATTCTTCTGCTGATTTTTCCGTCACCCCACGCCCCATGTACCCGGCTGATGGTAGAAAACTTCCAGATGTTTACAGTCATCCAATGGATTTAAGAGATACTTTGCAACAGGAATTGGGGCAATTCCCACTATTCGAATTTTGGGGGCCGAAAACTACAATCAATTCAAGTAAATGGATTGCAGATGCATCTGTAAAAGTTGATCAATGGCATGATCCGACTTTAACGCTAATTTACCTTCCCCACCTGGACTACAATATCCAGCGATATGGCAATGACTTTTCCATTATCCACAAGGATTTAAACGAAATTGATCATGTTTTGGAAGATTTAATCCAATATTACGAAGGGAAAAATGCTAAGATAATTCTACTATCCGAATATGGAATTACAGATGTAAATCATCCTGTAGATATCAATAAAGTATTAAGGAAAGAAAATTATATCACTGTAAAAGAGGAACTTGGACTGGAACTTTTAGATGCCGGAGCAAGCAAGGCTTTTGCTGTAGTAGACCATCAACTGGCTCATGTTTATGTAAAAAACGAGAAGGATATTCCTAAAGTAAAAACATTATTGGAGCAAGTTGATGGAACAGAATTAGTGTTGGATGAGGAAGGAAAAAAGCAACATCATATTGACCATGACAGGGCTGGGGAACTAGTCGCTGTGGCAAATAAAAATTCCTGGTTTACTTATTATTATTGGCTGGATGACAAAAAAGCACCTGATTTTGCCAGAACTGTAGACATTCACCGAAAGCCTGGTTACGATCCGGTGGAAATGTTTCTTGATCCAAAAATAAAAATGCCTATGCTCAAAGTGGGCGGAAAGCTAATTAAAAAGAAATTGGGCTTTAGGTATTTAATGAATGTTATTCCGCTTGATCCTACTTTGGTAAAGGGTTCACATGGCAGATTGACAACTGAACCAGAAAACCAAGCGGTTTTGATGAGTAAGGAAAAGGACCTACTTCCCCACCCTTCTGTAAAAGCCATTGATGTTTATGATATTATTTGGAAGCATATTTTTAATTAGAGATGCTAGAGGTTGGAAATTGGATGTTAGAAAATAGATTTTTAAGGAAATCAATTATGAATTAAATTGTTAAAATAAATTATTAAATGCTATAAGCGTCCGCTTGTGTCCTATTTCTTTTTTCAATCGTCTGCTTGAATAATTCCTAAGTTAGTAACTCTATTCAATCATGAATAAGTTATAAGGAAAAGGAGGTTTACTTCACTTTTAAATTAATCTCCAATTAAACAACCAAAAATGACACAAAACACTTATAAAGTAATCGGTTTAATGTCTGGAACATCCTTGGATGGGATTGATCTTGCTTACTGTGAATTCAAGTTAGCAGAAGGGAAATGGGCTTATCAAATCCTCAAAGCGGAGACTTTTCCCTATTCTAAAGAATGGATGGAGAAATTAGCTTCCATTGAAAATCAATCTGCGTTGGAATATACGAAATTTGATGTCGATTTGGGAAAACATTTGGGAAAAACAATTGCCAAATTCATGCAAAAACATCAGCTTACGGTTGACTTTATTGGTTCCCATGGACATACTATTTACCACCAACCAGAAATTCAACTGACTACACAAATTGGCTCTGGTGCACAAATCGTAGCTCAAACGAATATTCCTGTGGTTTACGATTTTCGTATTCTTGACCTGGCTTTAGGTGGACAAGGAGCTCCTCTTGTTCCCATTGGAGATCAATTACTATTTTCGGACCATCAGTTTTGTTTGAATCTAGGGGGAATCGCCAATATTTCCTCAGAATCAAAAGGAAAAAGAATTGCCTTTGATATTTGTCCTTGCAATATGGTACTGAATTACCTTGCCCAAAAAGAAAACTTAAATTATGATGATGGGGGGAAAAATGCAGAAAAAGGGAAATTCATTCCCGAACTTTTTGAGCAATTGGAAAACCTTGATTTTTATAAAAATAATGAACCTAAATCTCTGGGAAAGGAATGGGTTTTAGAAACTGTAATTCCCCTAATAGATAAATACACTTCTAATAATTACTGGGATGTTGCCCATACTTTCACACATCATATAGCCTCACAAATTGCCAACTCTGTAAAAGGAAACCTTGGTCCAAATGATTCAAGTAATCCCGATAAACTTTTAATTTCCGGTGGAGGTGCTTACCATACTTTCTTGATTACCACTTTAGAAAAATTATTGCCAGAGATAAAAATTGAAATTCCTTCTAATGAAATCATAGAATTCAAAGAAGCCATGATTTTCGGTTTTCTGGCAACTTTAAGATGGAGAAATGAAATCAATTGCCTTAGTTCAGTGACTGGAGCTGCTAAAGATTCTTCCTCCGGAGTGATTTTGAAAGTATAAATTCAAGTCTAAAAAATTATTTTTCCTTAAAAACCTCTAGTAAAAGCTTGAGGTTTTTTCAATTGAACCCTACCAATAAATAGATGTGCAGAATTAAATATACTTAATAAGTGCAACAACTTTTTGATAATGAGATAAAAGTACTCAATATAAAATAGTACTGGTACTTAATTTTTTATGATCAATTTAAATCTAAAACAATCCCTCCTAATCAAATCTTAAATCGTTTCCGATTTATCCCAAAGGTTTTCATCTCCTCTATTTTTCTCCTACTACACAGCTTTGTGAATAATAATTAATTAGCGTAATAATTTATTTAGCGAAATTTCGCTAAATAAATAAATTCCTCTATATTTGAATCAACCTAAAGACAAAACTTAAACACACTCTTAAGAAGAGTAACTGATCCCAATGAAAAAGACTAATGTAACAAAAATTGCTAATCAGCTACATCAAATAGGCATTGAATACCCAAGTGTTTTCTATAACCTAGAACCCTCGCTTTTGATTGAAAAAACTCTCAAAAATAAAATGGGGAAAATCACTGAAACCGGTGCTTTAATGTGCGATACTGGAAAATTTACTGGAAGAGCACCAAAAGACAGGTTTATAGTAAAAGATGAACTCACTATGGATAGTGTTTGGTGGGGAGATATCAATCAACCTTTTTCTACTTTGCAGTTTGATAATTTGTATAATAAAATGGTTCAACACCTAAGTGGGAAAGAATTGTATGTGCGTGATGTAATGGCAGGAGCAGAACCAGAATATGCTCTTAATGTTAGAATCATCAATACCCTGCCATGGCAAAATCTATTTTGTTACAATATGTTTATCCGGTTAACAGAATTGGAATTAATCAATTTTCTTCCGGAATTCACAGTAATTGCCGCACCAGAATTTAAAGCCAATCCCCAGATTGATGGAACAAAAAGTGAAAATTTTTCAATTATCAATTTATCTAAAAAAGTTATTTTGATAGGTGGATCAGCTTACACTGGTGAAATAAAAAAGGGAATTTTCAGTGTTTTAAACTTCCTGCTTCCACACAAAAGGGATGTGCTTTCTATGCATTGCAGTGCCAATACCAGTGATAAAAAAGATCCAGCCATTTTCTTTGGTCTTTCCGGAACTGGGAAAACTACACTTTCAGCCGATCCCAAAAGAAAACTGATCGGTGATGATGAACACGGATGGACTGACAAGGGAATTTTCAACTTTGAAGGTGGTTGCTATGCCAAGGTAATTGATCTCTCTGAAGAAAAAGAACCACAAATTTGGAAGGCGATAAAATATGGTGCACTCCTGGAAAACACAAAGACCTATCCGGGAACTAGAAAAGTAGATTTTGCAAATACTTCTGTAACGCAAAACACCAGAGTTTCCTATCCAATTTATCATATTGATAATGCGATGGAGCCATCTATTGCTGGCAAACCGAAGAATATATTTTTCCTTACCTGCGATGCCTATGGAGTTTTACCTCCAATTTCCAAATTAACCAAAGGTCAGGCAATGTTCCACTTCATATCAGGCTACACTGCTAAAGTTGCTGGAACCGAAGAAGGGGTTACTGAGCCACAAACTGTATTTTCAGCCTGTTTTGGAGCGCCTTTTATGCCACTTCATCCCACAGTTTATGCAGAAATGTTGGGTAAAAAAATGGATGAAAACCAAGTGAATGTGTGGTTGGTAAATACTGGATGGATAGGTGGAGCTTATGGTGAAGGAAAAAGAATTTCTTTAAAATATACCAGAGCCATGATTCAGGCAGCTTTGGAAGGGAAATTAAATTATGTAAAATATGAAAATGACAAATTGTTTGGACTATCAATTCCACAGGAATGCCCTGAAGTTCCGGCAGAAGTTCTTTTACCAAGAGGACTTTGGAAAAACCGAAAGCTTTATGATGAGAAGGCAACTCAACTGGCAAAAGCATTTCATAAAAACTTTGAGAAATTTGCCAGTTATGCCAATGAAGAAATCTTAAATGGAGCTCCTATTGTTGGGATACCCATAAAAGAAACATTTGAAGTTTGAACCAAGTCCCAGTACTATTATTATTGAGAATTATTTTCCTTTCAATTTAATAGTTGTGGCAGAAAGGGTAATCAAATTGCAATGAATACCTGTTACTAATAGGCAACATTAAACACATGCCAAATAATTTTACCGAAGTTTAAGTACCGATATAAAGAAGGCTGCCCGTGGCAGCCCTTTTTTTGTGCTATAATTTATTATAAATAGATGTGCAGAATTAAATATACTTAATAAGTGCCACAACTTTTCGATATTGAGATAAAAGTACTCAATATAAAATAGTACTGGTACTTATATTTTCTTTTAGAGGTTAATCAATCTTAATAACCAAAAATGGTGATGATGCCCAAAACCTGTCTTTATCCAAAATGATTAATTTTGGATCTCCTTTGGTTTCAATTTTAAATGTTCCTGTTGGGTGTTCGGAAATTAACTCAGGGTTTTCTCCGAGGATAGGCAAAGTATTTAACTCGTCCATATCCACCATCATAAATTTTTCCTGCACTTCCCTTTCAACCTGGTTTGGATCTTCCTCCACAGAAACCTCACCTTTATCATTTAAAATATGATCTGTTTTTAGCTCTTCTATAGTTCCCCAGGTGAAAAATGCCGGGGTAAATGTATCTACGTTTACTTGTGTAACTTCCGGAATAATTCCAGCTAATTCATTTGTCTTCTTTTCAATATCCCTGTCCGACATCACCAGGTATTTTTTGTTTTCTTTAAAATCCTGATTTTCGGCAATGTAATTCACAGAATTTTTAGAAGTATCTCCCTCAATAAAAATATCCTGATTTTGAGCACCATACATACTTGACATATTAAAAGAAAACATCGAAAAAATAGTGATGCTAAAAACAAGAAAGGGTTTTAAGAATTTCATCAGTAATACATTTTGGTTTATGCTTAAACTAATGAAATTTATATACCAAATAATTAAAACATTCAATATGAAGAACTTACAATAGCTACTATTTAAAAAATATTCTTAAAACTTCAACAAACTGGGGAATTAATCCCCAATTTCGTCATATATTCGGCAATTATTGGTGACTTACGATTTTCTCCAAAACCCAGTTAGTCCTTGCTCCAGAGACTCCTGTACTAGGAGATTTACCTTTCCCTGTTAATTCCTCCACAACTTTTTCTATTAAAGGTTGATGTACATGAGCAGGATTTGGATAATCAAAAATCTCTTTTTTCCCATCCTTTATTAATGTCACAGGAATTTCAGGATTAAATGAAGCAAAGTGGATACTTCCTTTTTCCCCGATAATTTCCACATCATCTATTTCATCTTTCTTGCTGGTAACAAAACACCAGTTTCCGGTTCCAATAATTCCATTTTCAAATTGAAACTGAGCAGTAACCGTATCTTCCACTTTATAATAGCCACCGAAGTTTGCCTGTTGACCAGCCACCGAAGAAATTGATCCAAAAAAGTGATCCAGAAAATCGAATTGATGTGAAGCCAAATCATAAAAATACCCACCACCAGCTAAGGCAGGATCTACCCGCCAATTATCCTGATCATTTTCCAAATCCGAAGGTTTTGGTGCCTGGTAGAGTTTTATATTCACCAATCGAACCTTGCCTATTTCACCACTTTCTAAAATACTTTTCACCCTTGAAAAATAGGGTAAACTTCTTCTGTAATAAGCTACATAAAGCGGAACTCCGGCTTCTTCACAGGCTGCAATCATATCCAAACATTCCTGATGATTCACCGCCATTGGTTTTTCTACATAAACAGGCTTACCTGCTTTAGCAGCTTTTAAAGTATATTCCTTATGGCTGCCAGGAGGCGTGGCAATGTAAATTGCATTTACTTCACTATCATTTATAAGGGCATCGGCATCACTGTACCATTTAGGCACACCATGTCGATTAGCATAATCAGCGGCCTTCTCACCATTTCTACGCATTACAGCCACTAATTTTGAATCTGGAATTTTATTAAAAGCAGGTCCGCTTTTTACTTCACAAACATCTCCACATCCTATTATTCCCCAGTTTATTTTCTTTTCTGACATTTTAAGTTTTTTCAGTTGATTTTAATTTCCATTTCCTAAGAAGTGATTTGAACTTTTTGTTTAGTAGCGAAAATGATCCATTTATGGTTCTCAGGAGGTAGAAAAAGGCAAGAATAGCAGTGCTATTTCTAAGTTTTTCTATGACCTGAGGTTTTGAACCAGGCAAACGCTTTGTGAACATTTGAAGCCAAAAAAATAAGTTTAAACCACTTCTAAATAAAAGACAAAGGCATAGTCCAAAAGGACTACACCTGCTATATTAAAGTTAAAATTTCAGAATCCTAATTTTATGATTGGAATTTATTTACCCTGTTCTGTTTTGGGTTTGGATTGTTCTTCTTTATTTTCCTGTTTTTCATCTTTGGAAAATAACATCAGTAATATAAAAGCCATAGCAATTGCAATATAGGCCAGGGTTTTCTTATCTCTATACCACATCTCCCGAATCCCATCCTGAGTATGGAATTTATGATAGGAATCCATAAAATTATTAAAGTTCTTATGCTTATGAATTACCCTTTTTGGTGGATCTGGTTTATCTATATTGACTTTTATTTTTACCATTTCAAATAATGATGCATAAGAGCATCTTTAAATTCACCTATTTCGCTAGAAAAATTAAATATTAATCAGGTCCTAATCAAATTTATACTAATAATTTAGAATATACCTTTGTGATGTTGAATTAGAAACCGAATAATATAATAATTATTTTACGGATAAATAGATATGCAGAATTAGATATACTTAATAAGTGCCACAACTTTTTGATAATGAGATAAAAGTACTCAATATAAAATAGTACTGGTACTTAAATACTGGCAATTCCCCCATTCACACAGATTTTATTAAGGCTGATTTTTGGCAATTTTCTTAAGCTTTTTTAGAATACGATAGGTTTTTATTTTAGCATTTACTTCTGTCAATTCCAATAAAAAACCCATTTCCTTAAATGATCTTCCTTCAAAAAATCTCAATTCCAAAAATTGTAATTCCTCAGGGTCGAGATTTTCTAATAATTTTACCACAAGTTGACTTTTATCTACTTCTACATGCCCTGGACTAATTTCAAAGAATAAATCTTCCACATGGTTTTGCTTAAGGCTCACCGCTCTTGGATGGCTTTTTTGACTTCTGAAAAACTGATTAATTTCATTGATAGCAATTCTGAAAAGCCATGCAGAAAATGGAACACCAGTAAATTGAAATTTTTTGATATTCTTAAGGCATTTATAAAAAACAAGGGAAGTGATTTCCGCAGTAACATCTTCCTCATCAATTCTGCGATCTACAAAAATAAAAATGGAATCGTAATACTTTTCATAAATCGGGGCAAAAAACTTTGGGTTTTTCTGTGCATTAGCCACCATTTGGTATTCTGCCTTAATCTCCTCTTCGGTTTTATGAAATTGAGAGGAAGAGGCCCAAAGGATTTGAAAAAGCCTCAACAAATTAATATTGGCTATCCAATTGGGAAATTCTAATAACAATGGCCGATACACCAAAACAATCCAGGTTAATAAATTTTCTAAACGTGGTGGGAAAAACAGTTCCCATTTCAAATAAAGGAAATAGAATGAAATTATTCTTCTATTTTCTATTTGTTTTTCCATAGCCTGATGATTGAGGCATAAAACGGTAGTACCGGCCATATCTTTTTAATTTAAGGTTTTATAGCGAACCGCTATGGGTTTGTTTATAGGGAGCATCTATTGTAAGTATTTGAATTCCAAATGGCAAACAACTTATATTTTCCCAGACCAATTTCCAATTGCTATATTAGGTTTAGATTTTTTAGTTTAATTCGGTAGTAATGAAGATAATTTTCTAAACCAGAACACCTTCTTTATCAAAAGCTATTAAGTAAGTACAACACTATAACTTTTATTTTTTTACATTTATAAGAAGCCAGATGTTAGAAATCTGAAGTTGGAATTATTTCTCATCTTGTTTGCTGAAAAGATAGCCTACCTCTAACTTCTATCATCCGACTTCATTATTGGTTGGTTAGTTAATAGGATAATAAATTACCTGTAAACCCATTTTCACTTCTTCTCTTTCACTTTTATAATTCAATCTTTCCACTTTATGGATTTGCATTACCAATTGGTCACCAGGTTTTGCCTTTTCATGAAATTTTCTAAGATTAACCTCATCTTTTTTAAATCGATCAGAAAATACATTTCTATTATTTCTCACAATCATTAGTTCCCAATCAGTCACTTTATATCGAGCATCCTGAGGATTGAATTCTTTGAAATCGGCATCTGGAAAAGCTATAGCTTTAATTCTTCTGGGTAAACTACCTCCTTTCACCGGATTTAAGGGTTTATTACCGTTGTAAATCTTGACAGTTGGCAATGGAATTGGTTTTACCCTAAATGATTGTTTTCCAATCTCAACGCCATTGTTTTTTACCAATATTTCCACTTTTTTGGCTTTTGGAATCACTGTTACTTTTCCAGGGGAATTCCCTTTTTCATATTGAGCCCCAGTTATTTTAAACTCAGGATTATAGTGAATGCCTAATTCTGGCACTCGTACATTTAGCTCATTTCCACAGTTATAATATAAAGCCTGAATAGCGGCAGACTCGAATTGTAGATTTGGTTTTTGTACTACGAATTCCTCTGTAAATTCATAGGTCTTTGGTCCGGCAGGCGTATTGATTTGAATCGTTCCACTCCACATTTTTTTAGATTTCCCATCTACCCCAAAATTACTGCTATTAGCCATAAACTCTACGCTTCCTTTGCCATCCAACCCAACTTCTACATTCCCGGCTGAGGTAGTTATTTGAGGTTTGGCTACGGAAGAAGAAGCCACCAACATCACAGTTGCTTTATAGGGAGCCCCTGCTGTTACCACCTTTGATTCAGGGCTTACAAATGCTTCTACCTGATCGAATGGTATTTCTTCCAATCCTACTTTATCTGCCAGAACATCTAGCGCTTTGGATTCAATTCTCACTACTTCATTTTCAAATTGGCTTAGCACCGCCATGGCTGCAATCATAGGTGTTTCCTCAAAATTCAAGTGAGCAAAATCTTTATTTTTTTGGTCTTTATCATTTTTAAACCGATCTATTTCCTTTGCATCCAGTGCAATACTTGGAATATTCAATGCTGAATCATATTTGGAAATTTTTTGAGCATAGGCATTCAGTAACTTTTTCAATTTATAAGCCTTGCCATCTTTCGAATCTCCTTTTCCCAAAGTAATTTGCATTACCTTTTCATCTTCTTCAACACCTATATAGCTCTGATTTTCGTCCAAACCTCCAGTAATCTCCACAATTTCCTCTCTTAAAGCTTCAATTTCTTTTATTACAATATCGGTTTCAGCCATCACTTCTTTAGCCATCCTTACTACCTTTAAATCTTCCAGTTTATTTCCCCGGTCTTTAACCGAAAGCTTTATTCCCTCAAACACTCTTAAATTTTCTTTTCTGATGGAGGAAACCGAATGTTGTAAACTTTCATCTATTAGGAGAAATTTATCCAACACTGTATTCGTAACCTGAAGTGCAAGCATAGCAATCAAAACGATGTACATTAACCCAATCATTTTTTGCCTTGACGTTTCTTTATTTGAACCTGCCATAATTGTATTTTAAGAGTTTGTTTTCTGTTTATGAGCATTTTTAACTTTTGTTTTTCTTGGTTAAAATGGTCATTTGCAACCAAAAGGATAAAATTTAATCATGCTCTTATATGCTCCTCATAATACAGGTGCATAAAAAAGGTACACTTCAATCCAAACTTTTTGAAAAACTAATTTAAAATCATTTGTAGTTCACCAATTATTACCGATTTCTTAACATTCAAGAAGCTTCAGGAATGCTTATTTTAATGGGGAATCAACAGTGTTTTAAATTTTAAATTCATAGAAATACCGTAAAAACCTTTTTCTAAATTGCCGGGAAATTTTGCAGCCTGCATCAATCCTAAAACATAAATCAGGTAGGCTAAAACGCGTTTTTCACAATTCAATTAAAAGCAAATGGGTATACAATTACAAAAAACAATCAACGGATTAAAGGATAACATTTTCAGGGAGATTCATTCCAAAAACCTGGTATATAATGCCTGCTGGGAAGACCCAAGGGTGGATAGGGAATTATTAAAATTTACAGAAGAAAGTAAAATTGTAATGATTACCAGTGCCGGATGTAATGCGCTTGATTATTTACTGGATAATCCTCAATCAATTGATGCCATAGATGTAAACCCTAAGCAAAATGCCCTTTTAGCTTTAAAAATCGCCTTATTTGAGCAAGGAAGATTTGATCATCTTTTTGCCATGTTTGGAAAAGGCCATTATAAAGAAAGTAGAAAGCTTTACGAAGAAAGCCTGAGAGATTTACTTCCAGAATATGCCCAACAATTTTGGGATAAAAAGCTGAAGTATTTTTATGAATCAAGAATAAGAAAATCTTTTTACTTCAATGGTACTTCCGGAAGCTTTGCCTGGTGGATGAACAATTTTTTTGACAGTAATAAATCCTTAAGAAAACTAACTTATAACCTTGTTCATGCTAAATCTGTTGATGAACAGGAAAAAGTTTACAATCAGATAGAACCAAAGCTTTTTAATAATTTTATAAAATGGGTTTTGGGAAGACAGATTACCATGTCGATGCTGGGAGTTCCAAGACCTCAAAAACAACTTATCCTAGATCAGTTTCCTGGAGGTGTTCCTTCTTATATTTCAGCCAGCCTCAGGCATGTTTTCACCAAACTTCCCATTCATGAAAACTACTTTTGGCATGCCTACATTACAGGAAGTTATAGCAAAACCTGCTGCCCTGAATATTTAAACTTTGAACATTTCCAGGAATTAAGAGAAAGAACATCAAAACTTAATCTGCATAACAATACTATTTCAGGTTTCTTAAAAGAAAATCCGGGAAATTATAGCCATTATATTTTATTAGACCATCAGGATTGGTTGGCTTCTCATGATCCTGAAGCACTAAATGAGGAATGGGAATTAATCCTAAAAAATAGTTTCCCAGGTACAAAAATATTAATGAGATCAGCCGCATTAGATATTGATTTTTTACCCCAATTTGTAAAAAAAGCAGTGACCTTCCAAACTACAAATGATCTGATAGACTTCCATAAAAGAGACAGAGTAGGTACTTATGGAAGTGTTTATATGGGCACAGTGAAATAAGTTTTGACTTTAAGAAAAAATTATTTTTAAAACTTTATTCACTAAAAAAACAGAAAATTAATGTTCAGGGGCCTTCAGTTTTATTGATTAGTCAATTTCATTTTTCAGTTCAGGCCATGGCACTGATCCTTAATTTCATAAATTCGCAGAAACAATTTGCCGACTTTCTCAAAATGGAAGAGAAAAAAAAAGGAGTAGTTTATTCCCTACTCAACAATTTATTTAAAAATTCACCCAAAGTTTCAATCGATAAAAAAGATAAGATTGTAATATTTAGCGATCTCCATATGGGTGATGGCGGGAAAAATGATGACTTTAAGCAAAGTGCCGATTTATTTAAAACATCTCTTAAAAAGTATTACCTCAAAAAGAAATACAAACTGGTATTGAATGGGGATGTAGAAGAATTGCAGCGATTCGATTGGGATAAAATTGTTAAAAGATGGCAGGAGATATACGATATTTTTGATGAATTTCAACAAGCTGGGAACTTCTACAAAATTATTGGCAATCATGATATTGGGTTGCATGCAGAAGGTTTTCCAGATCAAAAATATCCTATTTTAGATGCATTGACTTTAAAATATAAAGACAATAATATTTTCCTTTTCCATGGTCATCAGGCCTCAAAGAAATATAGTGAACACAATGCCTTGGTGGGGTATTCTCTTCGATACCTTGCCAATCCACTTGGAATTAAAAACTTCACGGTTTCCCATAACAGCCGAAAACAATACAAAATAGAAAAAAATGCCTACCAGTTTGCAAGCCAAAATAAAATAGTATCCGTAATTGGTCATACCCATCGGCCTTTATTCGAATCTCTGAGTAAATTTGAACGCATTAGGGCTAGAGTAGAACAATTATGCAGAGAGTATTCTTCCATGGATAATGAAACTGGCAAACCTCTTAAAAAATTGATTAGACTCTATAAAAAGGAACTGGAAAAGATTCATGAAAACAATTCATCTGAAGAATTGAAAAAGGGACAAATTTACAATTCTCTGATTAATATCCCCTGTCTATTTAATTCTGGTTGTGTTATTGGAAAACGGGGAATGACTTGTCTGGAAATTTCGAATGGCGAAATTAATCTCGTACACTGGTTTGATAAAAATACATCAAAAAAATACTTGAATCATAATGGATATGAACCCGACCAGCTAGAAAAGTCTAACTATTACAGAATGATAATCAATAAGGAAAAATTGAATTACATTTTTACCAGAATTAACTTGTTGACTTAATAAGTAGTAATTCAAAATTAACCATGTATTATTTTGGTATAAAAGACTGATAGAGAGATTGCTATTTCTCGGAAATAATGGTACCCGGTGTGGAGCACAGGTGCTTAAAAAAGCTTTCATTTTTTAACTGGAATTCAACTAAACTTTAAGATACAATTAGAGCATGTTTAAATTTTAATTGGGGACACCTAGTCCTTTCAGCTGCAAAATGACATTTTTCAATTCAAAAAACAAAACTTAAACAAGCTCTTATTAGTTTTGAGTCATAAACAACACATAACTAAAGAATTTTTTCATGAGACCTGCTTTTTTAGATTACCTGGAACATTCATGGGTATTAAAAACACTTCAAAAACTCAGCCCTGAAGAAAGAATTGCCCAGCTAATTCATGTGGCTGGATATTCTAATCGAGAGGAAAATCATGAAAAGGACCTCTTAAATCTGATAGAAAAACTGGGTATTGGAGGGATTATTTTCTTTCAGGGAACTCCTGAAAAACAAGCCCAAATGGTGAATCGTTTTCAGGAAAAATCCAAAGTGCCTTTAATGATTTCCATCGATGGAGAATGGGGACTTGCCATGCGGTTGAATAATTCCACAGCATTTCCTTACCAAATGGCCTTGGGAGCGATGCAAGACAATGAACTGATTTATGAAATGGGAAGAGAAATTGGTAAGCATTGTAAACGAGCAGGAATTCAAGTCAACTTTGCCCCAGTTGCCGATATCAACAATAATCCTGAAAATCCAGTAATTAGCTTTCGATCTTTTGGAGAAAATAAAGAAAAAGTAGCTGAAAAAGCTATCCAATATATGAAAGGGCTTCAGGATGAAGGAGTGTTGGCCTGTGCAAAACATTTCCCGGGTCATGGGGATACCAGTACAGATTCCCATTTCGGGTTGCCGGTCATCAGTCATAGCAAGGAAAGATTTGAAGAAACCGAACTTTATCCTTTTAGAGAACTAATTGAAGAAGGCATAGCCAGTATGATGATTGCTCACCTGAATGTTCCAGCAATTGACCCAACGCCCAACATGGCTTCAACACTTTCAAAACCGATTATTACAGATTTATTAAAAGGCGATCTGGGATTCGAAGGACTCACTTTTACCGATGCACTTGATATGAAAGGAGTGGCTGATTTATTCCCCACCGGAGTAGTTGATGCAAAGGCTTTATTGGCTGGAAATGATGTCTTATTATTTACGGTTGATCCGGAAAAAGCGATTGAGGAAATCAAAAACGCCATTGAAAATGGTGAGATTACTCAAGAAGAAATCGATTGGAGATGTCAGAAAGTATTAGCAGCAAAAAGATGGGCAGGACTTAATAAATTTCAGCCAATAGAAACCGAAAGAATTGGTGCTGAATTAAATAACAATTTTTCTAAAAAGCTCAATTTAAAATTAGCAGAGAAAACAGTCACACTTTTGAAAAATGATGGTAATTTAATTCCATTAAAACATGAAGAAAGGGTGTTGGTCATTTCCCTAAAAGCAAAAGAGGTAGTTCCTGTTTTCCACAAACCAGAATTGGCAAAACAACTACAACACCATTTTAAAAGTAAAGAGGATCAAACAAATGAAGCTGATGCTACGATCTTTCAGAATGTAGTTTCAGAAAAAATAAATGCTGAATCTCTTTTGTTAAATGATGAACTAAATGGAAAAACGCTGGAAGATATTAAAGACACAATTGCTGGCTACTATAAGATCATTTTAGGAATTCATAAACTGGCAATGAAACCCAGAGAGGACTTTGGTATAAGTGACCATATGAAAAGTTTAGTTAACTATATTTCAGGATTGGATAGTGGAATTATATCTGTTTTTGGAAATGCTTATGCACTCCATAAATTTGAAAATATTCAGAATGCTAAAAGTTTAATTTTAACTTATCAAGAATCGGAATACACTCAAAAAAGTGCAGCAAAATTGATATTGGGAAAGATTACGGCTGAAGGAAAATTGCCTGTATCTGTAAATGAATATTTTCAATTTGGCGATGGGATTGTTTAGAGGCTGGAAGTTAGAGGCCAGAAAAAACCTCCGGTTTTTATTCTAATTTCTAGATTCTAACCTCTAGTTTCCAATTCAAACTTTTTTACCAGAAATAAAAGTAGCTCCAATAAGTGCAGCTAGTAAAAGGAATCCCGCTATTTCTAATGGAAAAACACTATCCGTCATCAGGTTGATACCAATCTGATTTACGGTGGAAAGGGTGATTATATTTTCACTTGAAATGGCTTGTTTGATCCAGGGTAATTCATTGAAATTGATGGAGAAAACGGAAGTGACTAATAGGGCAAAATAAGCGATCCCTATGGCTATTCCGATAAATTTATTTCTATCACCGGAATACACACGAACTTCTCCCCTTTTGTTGGTAAACATGATTCCAAAAATCAATAAAATAAGAATACCACCTACATATACCATAATTTGGGTAACGGCCAGAAAATCAGCTCTGGTGAAGACATACAAAGCAGCCATTCCCAATAAAGTCCCCAACAGGCATATGGCACTATAAAGCACATTCTTGCTAAAAATGATCATTAAAGCACTAATCAGGGTTAACCCAGCAAATGCGTAAAAAAATCCTAATTCTATTGTCATATTAATATTATACAATTGGCAATTTCACTAAAACCTAATCCTCATCCTCTTTTTTCTTCTTAATTACAGGTCTCATTTTAGGTTTGAAAACAGGTTTTGACTCAATCATCCCTTCTTCCTTCGTTTCCGACTTTTGATTTTCTGGTTTCTCTTCCGTTTTCGGTTTTATCTTGGGTCGAATTTTTGGTCTGAAAACCTTCTTTGCTTCTGGTGTTTCAGCTTTTAGTTCTTCCGAAGCACTTTCCGAAACATTTTCTTTCGTATCTTCTTTTACCTTTATTTTTGGACGTATTTTAGGTCTAAACTTTGGTTTTTCAGCCTTTGCTTCGGCTGATTGTTCTTCAGAAGTTTTTGTTTCCTCAGTTTCTTTTGGTTTTATCTTAGCCTTAATTTTTGGCCTGAATTTAGGCTTTGGTGTTTCTGTCGATTCATTGGTGGCACCTTCCCCGGGCTTTGGTTTAACCACTGCTTTCATTTTAGGTCGAAAAGCAGGTTTCTTAGTAGCAGGTGATGTAGCCTCATCAGATTTCTTTTCTGAATCAGCAGCAGGTGAAGATCCCGCTACTTTTGGTTTTAATTTAGGTCGGAATACTGGCTTTCCTACTGAAGATTTCTTTTCCTCTGGTGTTTTTTCTGACGCTGCCTGTTTGGCTGCTAAAGCTTTTTCTTTTTTTACACGCTGGGCTTCATCATAAGCCTTTCTTTTTTCATCCGCTTCAGCTGGAGTAAGCTCAGCAAATTCAAAATTCATTTCATTGATATCAAAAACGCTGAAGTCATATTCCTTTGTCATCGTCAGGCATTCTGTTGGGCAAACCGTAGTACACAAACCACAGAAACAACACTTTGCCATATCAATATCAAACTTAGCCGCATAAAGTCTTTTTACTGTACCGTCAGACGTTTCTCCAATGGCTTCAGTAGATTTTATCGGTTCAATATCAATACAATTAACCGGGCATATTTTGGCACATTTATCACAAACAATACAATCCTCCATTTCATTATGAAGTTTGTATCTGCCATTATCAGGCACAGGAATTTGTTCTTTAGGATATTGCAAAGTCACAATCCCCTCCTGATTTTTGAAATAATTCTGATCACTAGCTGATTCTGTTCCTCTTCTGTTAAAGGCAACAGCATCTTTCATGTGTTTAAAAGTAAGTTTAAACCCGGTAATCGAGGTTTTTATGGCTTCTGCCATAGAACCGAAATATGAATTGTTAGCTCCTTTCATCTTGGAGGGCATAAAAAAGCCCAAAAAATTTTAATGGAAAAGTAAAGATACCCATCATCTGGAATTATCAGAAGTTAGACTTTATTTAATTGATAATTTTATTTCCCCTATTCCTTTTTATCCAAAATCCACTTATACGCATCCTTCTCAGTTTTAAAAAATAATACAGATGTTTTGTCCTGAAATTTCATACTTTCTTCTACCGATTGTTGGAGGGAAAGTTGAATCATTAATTCTGTACTTTCAATAAATGCGATTTTTTCAACTCCAATTCCTGAAACGGCTTTAAACAAATTTGCCATCCAATCTTGAATGGAAAGTCCTATGGTAAATTTTTTATCTAACTGATTTGAAATTACATTTCTTAACTTGTGTTCCTTTATCAAGTTTAACAAAAAAGTTATACTAAGCTTATAATCATCCTCATTCATTTCAACTGATTCTTCTTTCCATCGATAATAAAGCAATGAACAGTTTGATTCAATTTTATAATCAACAAATTTTTTTAGGTCAGATAATTCCATAGAGATTTTCTTATATTCTTTGTTCAAAATTATAAAAATAAATTATAGCAAGGTTTGATTTTTTTAAAGGTTTAAGCATATTTGGGAAATATTACTCTGCATGCATAACATTTTTCATTTTGAAAATTTTAATAAAAAAAGTAGATTAAGGAACTCAAAACCAATTACAAAAACCAATAAGCTAAATGGAGCAATTCTTACAAATATTCCAACAACTTTGTTTTGGCTGTCTTCTGATAGCAGCTGGTATATTAATATATAATCGGGTCAAATTCATTAGAAGAAATATACTATTGGGGAAACCAGAAGATAGAAATGACCAACCTGGTAAACGGTTTAAAACCATGGCCATGATGGCATTAGGTCAAAAGCAAATGTTTGATCGGCCCTTTGCCGGATTTATGCATTTTACCATTTATATCGGTTTCCTTTTAATTAACCTGGAAGTGCTGGAAATTGTACTTGATGGTCTATTTGGAACTCATCGACTTTTCTATTCCTTTCTTGGTGGATTATATCCATTTCTAATTCATTTCTTTGAACTCCTTGCCTTAGGTGTAGTATTCGCCTGTGCAGTTTTTATTTTAAGGAGAAATTCGAAATTGGTCCCCCGATTTCAAAAGCCAGAAATGAAAGGCTGGCCGGCACTCGATGGAAACATCATTTTAATATGGGAAATTGTGCTGATGTTCGCACTTTTCACCATGAATGCCACCGACAGTATTTTACAAACTAGAGGAGATGAAAGTCCATTTGTTGCAGCACATTATCCTGAAGCTGGAAAGTTTGCCATTTCCCAAATTTTTATTCCAATCTATGAGGGACTAAGCGCTAAAACACTCATTTATGTAGAGCGATTTTCCTGGTGGATTCATATTATAGGAATTTTCTCTTTTGCCATTTACATTACCTATTCCAAACACCTGCACATTGCCCTGGCATTCCCCAATACCTATTTCTCTGATTTAAAAGCAAAAGGAGAAATGAACAATATGGAATCGGTTACCAACGAGGTGAAAATAATGTTGGGCATGACCAATGGAAATGAAGGAGGTTTACCTGTTGAAGATACCGTAGGAACATTTGGAGCCAAAGATGTAACCGATTTGACCTGGAAGAACCTGCTGGATGCCTATAGCTGTACGGAATGCGGAAGATGTACTTCGGTTTGCCCGGCTAATCAGACAGGGAAAAAACTTTCTCCAAGAAAGATCATGATGGACACGCGTGATAGACTGGAAGAGGTAGGACAAGGTATTGATGATAATGGAAAAGATTATGATGATGGAAAATCACTTTATGGAGATTATACCACAAAAGAGGAATTGATGGCCTGTACCACCTGTAATGCCTGTGTGGAAGCCTGCCCAATCAACATCAATCCATTAGACATTATTTTGCAGCAAAGGCGCTTTATCGCCATGGAAGAGTCTTCTACTCCGGCAGCCTGGAATGCCATGTTTTCAAATATTGAAAATAACGCTGCACCATGGGCCTTCCCTCCTACCGACAGATTTAAGTGGGCCGATGAGCTTAAAAATAAAGGAGAGGAATAGTAGTTACAGTCTACCGATAAATTTATTTCTGATTAAAAAAATTGATAAAAATAGATGAGCAATACATTGAATATACCGACCATGGAAGAAATGGCTGCCAAAGGCCAGGAACCAGAAATTCTTTTTTGGGTAGGTTGTGCCGGTTCTTTTGATGACCGCTACAAAAGAGTAACCGTAGCTTTTATTAAAATTTTAAATGCCGTTGGGGTAAATTTTGCTGTTTTGGGGCCTGAAGAAACCTGCACAGGTGATCCGGCCAGAAGGGCTGGCAATGAATTTTTATTTCAGATGCAGGCAGTTTCCAATATTGAAGTGTTGAATGCCTATAAAATTAAAAAAATTGTAACGGCCTGCCCGCATTGTTTCAATACGATTAAAAATGAATACCCGGCACTTGGGGGAAACTATGAAGTTATCCATCATTCCCAATTCCTTCAGCAACTTATTGACAGTGGAAAAATAAAGGTGAAAGATGGAGGCGAGTTTAAAGGCAAAAAGATCACCTTCCATGATTCCTGCTATTTGGGGAGAGCCAACGATATTTATGAAGCCCCCAGGAAAGTATTGGAAAAACTGGATGCCGATCTGGTAGAAATGAAAAACTGCAAGAAAAATGGACTTTGCTGTGGTGCAGGCGGTGCTCAAATGTTTAAAGATGCTGAAAAAGGGAGTAAGGAAATTAACATAAAAAGGACAGAAGAGGCACTTTCCACAGGTGCAAAAATAATCGCATCAGGTTGTCCATTTTGCATGACCATGCTTTCGGATGGCGTAAAAAATAAAGAAAGGGAAAATGAAGTAAAAGTGCTTGATCTTGCAGAGTTGATTGCTACGGCTAATGGTTTGTAAATATAAAAGCCAGAATGGTAAGCAGCTTCTTTGTCTGGGTAATTAATTTGGACCGGGCATTAAAAATACCGACTTTGTTTCGATCGCAAATCATTTGCGATCGAGGGGGTTATTCATAGTTAATGTATAAAGAATTGGAGAAAAAGGTCTGCAAAAGCAAAAAGTAAAAACACACAAGAACCAACATTTAAATGGCTATGTTAAGGAAATGTATTTCTGTATAAAATGAATGGAAATTTATTAGTCTGGAATAAAAATAAAACAGATAAATAAGGATGAAACTTCCGAATAAAATCATTAAGGATATTGCTGAATATTTAGATTGTGGGATGACATGCTATCTAAATAAAGATACAAATGAGATCAAGCCAATTATCAACTCTGATGATGTATTTGCAGACGAAGAACCCTGGAAAGAGGGCCTTGAAGAGATAGAAAACAAATATATAAAAATTGAAAAGATGTCATCACATGATGCCTTTCAGATTATGGAGGACTTCACATCACAAGTTTCATCTAAAAAAATAAGAGACCGATTAATTTATGCATTGAATGGAAGGAAACCTTTTAGGAATTTTAATCATGAAATTGATTTCCACGGGGAAACCCGACAACATTGGTTTAAATATAAAGCTTACAGATATCAGGAATGGGTAAAAGATTATTTAGAGCCAATTAGTTTAAATAACAAGGAAGAGAATTCAGAAGAAGAAAATATCCCTTTAAAGGGAATAAGATTTTTTGATGATAATGGAAATGAATTTAATCCAGATTTGTATCCATTGCCACATTTATGTCTGAGCTGTAAAAAAAGAGACCAACCTGTTGAAGAGGTTTTGTGCAATCTGACAAGAATGGACCAATTGGAAGAATTAGAGTTTAAGTGCCATGCATATGAAAAAGATACTGATACAAATTAGGAAAGGTAATAGAGCAATTTAACATAAACATGATTCAGTTGCCTCTTTCGTACCTCGTGTGCCAAGCACTGAAGTCTCCAAACACTCCATAAATACACGAATTTTCAACTCTATTTTATCAATTTGGAAACAAATAGGCCCGGAAAGCTGCATTTTTTTTGATTAATTAGAATAATAAATTAATTTTTTGTTTATTTATTAGCTGTAAAGAAATTACTTTATTACTTTTTCACTATTAATTATTTAGCCTATAGCTCCAATCACTACCAATTACAATCCTTTTTTGTAATGAAATGTCGTAATTTAACTAATTAAAAATTTATTTATGTACACTAACTTTTCTGAACTGCCTTCTAATTCTAGAGTTTGGATTTACCAGGCAGCAAGAGTTTTAACTGAAGAAGAAATAAAAAAAGTTGAAGACTGGTTAACTTACTTTATTAGCACTTGGCAATCACATGGTTCAAACCTCTGTGGTTCATTCCAAATACTTTACCGCAGATTCATTGTATTGGGCGTAGATACTACCAATAATTTGCCATCTGGCTGCTCTATTGACAGTTCAGTGGCAGCATTAAAAGAAATAGAAAATGGTTTGGGCGTGAGTTTGTTTGAAAGAACTCAAATTCCTTTCCTTGAAGAAGGAGGAAAAGTCACTACTGTAAACCTCTCGGAAATTAAGCAAAAAGTAGAATCTGGGGTAATCAATCCTCAATCTCTTACTTTCAATAATTTAATTGATACAAAAGAAAAATTGGATAATGAATGGCTAACCTGTGCCGGGGATACCTGGTTGAGCAGGTATTTTAAAAAATCAGTGGCCTGAGAAATTTAAACTTTCATTTTCAGGAAGCCAACAATCTACTTTGATTGTTGGCTTTTTATTTTTAAAATTATCAAAAAATACGTAAAACTAACTTAATCAAAAAACAATGTATGCAATTGAGCATTTTCAAAAGGTTATTATTGATTGCTAATTGCTTCCAGATTACTTCAAACAAACTATGAAAAATTCCTATTTCTTATTCCTATTGATCATAATCTCCATATCCTGTACGGAATCTTCAAAGCAAAGTCCACCTATAAACCTTACTTGTGAATATTTAATTAATCCTTTGGGAATTGATACTCCTCATCCCAGATTGAGATGGCAGATGAATGATTCCCGAAATGGCGCTTATCAACAGGCTTATTCCATAATTGTTGGGAAGGATTCCATAAAAGTAGCCAAGGGCAAAGGGAAGGAATGGAATTCCAAAAAAGTAATTGGTGATCATATGCTTGTGCCATACCAAGGAACTTCTTTAAAACCTTTTACCAAATATTACTGGACGGTAAAGCTTTGGGATGAAAACAATGTAGAAAGTAGTTATGCGCAGGTATCCTCATTCGAAACAGGATTAATGGATCAAAAAAACTGGAAAGGATATTTTATTACAGATTTGGAGGATATTGACTTAAAACCTGCTCCCTATTTCAGAAATGAGTTTAATATCTCTGGAAAGATAAAAAAAGCAAGAGCTTATATCACTTCAGCGGGACTTCATGAATTATATATCAATGGAGAAAAAGTAGGAGACCAATTGCTTAACCCCACATATACTAGATTTGACAAACGCTTGCTTTATGTAACACATGATATTACAAAAGCTTTACAGAACAAAGAGAATACTGTAGGAATTTTATTAGGAAATGGATGGTATAATCACCAATCTACTGCTGTTTGGGAGTTTCATAAAGCTGAATGGCGAAACCGACCCAGTGTTTGTCTCAATTTACATATTACTTATGAAGACGGTAAAACTGAAATTATTTCCACAGATAAGAGCTGGAAAACAGCATTAAGTCCACTGATTTTCAATAGCATTTATACAGCTGCACATTATGATGCAAGGAAGGAGATAAAAAATTGGAATTTACCTGGATTTGATGATTCGAATTGGAAAAACGTAGTTGAGGTAAAAAATCCTACCAGTAAAATAGTTGCCCAAACGCTTCAACCGGTTCGTATAACGGAGAAGATTCATCCAGCAAGTTTTAACAAATTTAGTGATACTAATTATGTTTATGACCTTGGGACAAATTTTGCTGGAACCAGTAGAATTAAAGTAAAGGGACCTAAAGGAACTATAATTAAACTGATTCATAGCGAAGTTTTGGGTAGTGACCAACATGTAGACCTCACCAATATTGAAGTACATTACAGACCCACTGATGACTCTGATCCGTTTCAAACCGATATTTTCATATTAAAAGGGGAAGGAGAAGAAGTATTCCAACCAAAGTTTAATTATAAAGGATTTCAGTTTGTAGAGGTGAAAAGTGACCAACCCATCCAATTAACAAAGGAAAGCCTTACAGGTTTGCGAATGCACAGTGACGTACCAGTAGTTGGGAATATAACCAGTTCTGATACGCTGATTAATAAAATTTGGGAAGCCACTAATAATTCCTATCTGTCAAACCTTTTTGGATACCCAACAGATTGCCCACAAAGGGAGAAAAATGGCTGGACCGGGGATGCCCATATCGCTATTGAAACAGGACTTTATAATTTTGATGGCATCACTATTTATGAAAAATGGCTGGAAGACCACAAGGATGAACAACAACCAAATGGAATATTTCCAGCAATTATTCCCACTAATGGCTGGGGTTACCAGTGGGCCAATGGTCCCGACTGGACGAGTACAATTGCCATAATTCCCTGGAATATTTATCTTTTTTATGGAGATACAACCATACTGTCCAATTCGTATGAAAGTTTAAAGCTTTATGTAGATCATATTGTTGAAATCAGTCCAAACCATCTGACTGATTGGGGTTTAGGTGATTGGATTCCAGTAAAAGATATGTCTGCCAAAGAACTTACTTCCTCCATCTATTACTATGTAGATGCTTTAATTCTGGCAAGAGCTGCTATGATTCTTAATAAGGAAAACGATTATGAAAAATACCTTAATCTTAGCGAGCAAATAAAATCAGCTATAAATGATAAATATCTTGATCGGGAAACGGGAATTTATGGAAGTGGATTTCAAACGGAATTAAGTGCACCTCTTTTCTGGGGAATAGTTCCCGAAGAAATGAAAGAAAAAGTAGCCCAGAATCTTGTAAATAAGGTTTTGGAAGATGACAAACATATCAATGTGGGTTTATTAGGATCAAAAACACTGTTGAATGCTTTAAGTGAAAATGGATATGCTGATTTAGCTTATGAAATTACTTCTCAGGATAGCTATCCTTCCTGGGGTTGGTGGATAAAAAATGGTGCCACAAGCCTTTTCGAAAATTGGCCGATTGATGCACAATCGGATATATCCAGAAATCACATCATGTTCGGGGAAATAAGTGCCTGGTTTTACAAAGCATTGGGAGGAATAAAGCCTGATCCAGCTTACCCTGGATTTAAAAACATTTTACTCAACCCTCATTTTGTGGAAGGTTTAGAGGATTTTGAAGCGAGACATTTAAGTCCATTTGGAGAAATTATTTCATCCTGGAAAAAGGAAGGTGGTAATAAGGTAATTTATATGGTTAAAATCCCACCTAATAGTACAGCTTCCTTATCTATTAGAGGAAAGGAAATGGAAGTTTTGGGAAATGATGATAAGGAGAATATCAATATCACAAAAGAGGGAGAATTACATTTAGTGCACCTTCCTTCAGGTCGCTATGAGTTTTCAATAAGTCTTTAATTCAATTTATTAAAAAATTAAAACCCCCATTGCCAAAAAATTATTGACAATGGGGGTTTGTATTAATAAAATCCCAAAGAATTTATTTATTCTGTATTTTTAGCAACTTCTGATTAAGCTCTTCATTCTTATTGATTTCCGTCTGAAGCTCTCTTCTGAGTTTGGTTTCTTTCTGATAAGTTTTCTTTTTATAATCCTGAAGTTCTTCAGTAATTTGTTCGTATTCTTGAATTTTTTCCTGGGCAATTTCGTTACTGGCCTTAAATCTTGAAAAAGCAATTCCTGCAAGTCCCAACAAAACAAAGATCACAAAACAGCTAATGTATATGTAGGTATTTTTATTCATTACAATACCGATAAAAGAGAGATTATCTCGCCCTTCTTTACTTTCTTCAAGTGCTGTTTGAGTATCTGTCAATTCACTTTTCAATTCTCCAATAGAATTGGCTTGTTCCCCAATCTTGGCTTTGCTATTGGCAATTTCCTTATCACGAACCGCAATTGAATCGGTGATAGACTTCCAAAGGCTATTTAAGTTGGATTTTTTAACTACTTCATAAACCTCATAATCTGTAGATTTCTTTTTTAAATCTTCAAACTGCCCCTGAAGAGAATTTTTTATAGAAGTGGAATCAGAATTTTGTGCATTTGATTGGATCCAGAAACAACAAATGAAAAGAGAGCTAAGTATTGCGTACCTAAAAAAATTCATATTATAAAAAAATATTTGAAATAAGTTAAAAAATCCTGTACAAAAAATCAATAATGAAAATTAAAGAATTATTAAATCAATAATTCTTCCAAAGTTATTTCTTTTTGGTATAAGAATGAATATTTACCTTTGCGCACTTAATAAATATACCAAAAACTTTTAACCAAAGTAAAACATGTCTCTAGAGGTAACCAAGGATTATCTAAAAAATTTAGAGGATGCCATAGAAAATAAGCAAGATAGTGCCATTAGGGAAATGCTTGAAGGCTTGCATGCGGCTGATATTTCAATGATCCTCGACCAGATGGAAGCAGAACAGTGCAGATATGTTTTAAGCTTGCTGAATAGACAAATTGGGGCTGATATTATTACCAATCTGGAGGAAGATACTCAGGAAGATTTTTTGAAGGTTTTTAATTCGAAGGAATTGGCCGAATTCATGGATTTGTCTGATTCTGATGATGCTGCCGATATCTTGAATGAGCAACCTGTGAAAGTACGGGAAGAAGTACTGGCAGGCATGCAAAACAAGGAAAAAACGGCTTACATCCGCGATCTCCTTAAATATGATGAAGATTGTGCTGGTGGATTAATGGCAAAAGAACTTATTCGTGCCAATATCAACTGGACTGTAAAACAAACTATTGAGGAAATAAGGAGACAAACCAGAAATGTTGATAAAATATTGACGGTTTATGTGGTTGATAATCAAAATGCTTTGATGGGGAGAATTTCCCTAAAAAAAATAATTTTAACTAAGGACGATACTGAAATAAAAGATATTTATATTCCAGATATTCTGTCTGTGCAGACTTATTATGATAAGGAAGAAGTTGCGGAAATTATGCAGAAATACGATTTGGAAGCTATTCCTGTTGTAAATGTCCAAGGGAAACTATTGGGTAGAATTACCATTGATGATATTATTGATGTAATTACTGAAACAGCAGAAGTCAACCAGCAAATCATGTCGGGTATTTCGGAAAATGTGGAGGAAGATGACAATGTCTGGATGCTCTCCAGAGCTAGATTACCCTGGTTATTAGTAGGGATGTTGGGAGGGTTAATTGGTGCTCAGTTTATCGGATTATTCGAAAACGATTTAAAACTTGTTCCTGCCATGGCATTTTTTATTCCTTTGATTACTGCAACTGGGGGAAATGTAGGCATTCAATCTTCTACCATTGTGGTGCAGGCCCTTGCCAATAGTGCTGGAATTTTTACCAGTTCTGCTTCTGAAAGATTAATAAAGGTATTATTTGTTGCCTTAATTAATGGAGTTGTCATTTCCACTGTGGTGTTTGTATTCAATGTTTTTTTCGCTGATATACAAATGGCAATGGTAGTGGCACTTGCCCTTTTTGCAGTGGTATTACTAGCTTCTTTTATGGGTACCATCACTCCAATTTTGCTGGATAAAATGGGCATCAACCCAGCATTGGCTTCAGGCCCATTTATTACCACTGCAAATGATTTATTGGGTTTGGCAGTTTATTTCATGGTAGCCAGGCTACTGTTTAATGTTATCTAACCTTCTTGAAAATCAGACTGGCATTGTGCCCGCCAAATCCAAAAGTATTGGATAGAGCCACATTTACTTCAGTCTCCACTTTTTCTCCAATGACCAAAGAAACTTTATCTGGCAAATCTGAATCTATTTCAGTTGAATTAATTGTGGGGGGTATAATATTTTTGTAAATGGCCATCACAGAAGCAACAGCTTCAATACTTCCAGCTCCACCTAACAAATGCCCTGTCATGGATTTTGTAGCACTTATCAAGGGCCGTTTTTCCAAATCTCCAAATAGTCTTGCAACAGCTTTCATTTCAGAAATATCTCCCAAAGAAGTAGAAGTCGCATGTGCATTAATATAATCAATTTGCTCTGGGGAAATTTCCGCATCTTCAATAGCCAGATTCATACTATCATAAGCTCCTATTCCTTCAGGATGCGTGGCGGTAATGTGGTAGGCATCTGCAGCCATTCCCCCTCCTAGTACTTCTGCATATATTTTTGCACCTCTGTTCATAGCATGTTCATATTCTTCCAAAATTAAAGCTGCTCCTCCCTCCCCTATTACGAAGCCATCTCTATTTAAATCGAATGGTTTGGAGGCCTGGATGTAATTCTCATTATTAGTGGACAAAGCTTTCATAGAATTAAATCCTCCCACAGATGCCTGGGTGATTGGCGCTTCTGATCCGCCTGTCACAAAAACATCTGCCTTTCCCCATTTTATATAATTGAAGGCATCGATTATGGCATTGGAAGAAGATGCACAAGCCGATACCGTACAAAAGTTGATGCCTTGAAATCCATGTTTTATGGAGATCAATCCGGCCGCTGTATCGGGAATAATTTTATGGATGAAAAAAGGTGTAAACCGTGGGTTTAGATCATTCTGGACAAAATCTTCTACCTGTTCTTCAAAAGTTTGAAAACCTCCAATTCCAGTTGCCCAAATTACTCCTACTCTTTTCTTGTTGATTTTCTCCAATTTCAAATCAGCATCTTTTATCGCTTCTTCGCTGGAAATCATAGCAAACTGAGAATACAAGTCCATTTTTCGGGTTTCCTTTCTATCAAAATAATCAGCTGGATTATAGTCTTTTACTTCACAGGCAAAATGAGTTTTAAACTTGGAATGATCGAATCTTGTAATTGGTCCTGCCCCGCTTTTTCCCGCCACTAATGCATTCCAATATTCCTGTAAATTATTTCCAATAGGAGTGATTGCACCCATTCCTGTAATTACTACTCTTCTGTTTTCCATAATGGTATTTTAAGATTTAATAGTTGAACAAGGGTATTTTACTCAAAAATATACCGATCGGTATATTTTTGAGTAAAAAAATCAAACTTCAAGATTTTCTAAAATTTCTCTTTCCATATCTTCCATAAGTATATTAAAATAATGAAGTTTTCCTGTAGTTTTTGCCAACATGCTCCCACCTTCAAAAAGTGCAATCATTTTTAAGGCATATTTTTCAGCATCAACAGTTAGCTTTATTTCCTCTTTTATTTGACCTTCTACAATTATTCCCTTCAGTTTCGTTTTCCAATTCTCCAGGGCTAATGCTGCCTTTTTCTTCAATTCAGGATGATTATCATCTGCATCTGTAGAAGTATTTAAAATGGCACATCCTCCTCTTTCAATAATATCCTTGCAACATTCTCTGGAAAATTTTAGAAAACCCACCAATTTATTTATAGAGGTTTCTTTTTCTAATTGATGAAATCCTAGTTTTTGATTCAGCCAGCTTAAATTATGATCAAATGCTTCAAGCGCTAAATCATTTTTACTGGTAAAATTATTATAAATACTGCCTTTTGTAAGCCCAGTCTCCTTTACCAATAGGTCCATAGAAGCACCATAAAACCCTTTTTTATTAAATAATAGGGCTGCTTTTTCCAAAATATGGGCTCTATTTATTTCCTTTTTCTTCAATGTAGCAATAATGCAGAATGCAATAATATACCGATCAGTATATTTATCCTAATTTTTAATTGAAATTATTCAAAAACTAAAGCAATTCAAGTTCTTCTTTCCCCAATTTCAGTCCTAATTTTCTTTTTTCTTCAACTGCTTTTTTATATGCTAATGGAGGGCCTGTTTTTTCCAGGATATTTACATAGTTATTCCAGTAATCATAATTAAGTGGCCTAAATTCTACAGATTTTTCACTCCACTCTCTTGCCTTTAAAAGTAAAGCGCTATCAGAAGTTGAATTGAGAAAAACATTAGAACATTCGTAATAAACTCCCGGATGAATAAAATGCCTGTCTACCTCATATCCTCTGGAGATCACCTTATTTGCTTCCAAAATAGCTTTTTCATTTTCTCCTACAGCCGATAAAACCATAGCTAATGTAGATCCATAAACATAATTATTTTCCTTTTTGGATATTTTAATTGCTGTTTTTATCCAATCCAATACTTTTTGTTTTTTTTCTGGATTTAAACTGGAAATAATTTCACAAGATTGAGTGGCTATATTATTTAATCCTATAGCTTTTACTTCATTATCAGTTTCTTTACTATACAAATCACCACTAATTTCCAGCCAATCCCAGGTTTCTTCTTTGTCCAATTTATTTAGAATTTTCGCCCTTAATTCTGCCTTTTTTACATCTTTCTTTAAATCTGTTGTTTTATCAATATAAGCCAGGGCAGTTTCAAGAAAAGCAGAATCTTCGGTAGTGGAGAAAATAAGGTTAGCAGAATAATATTTTTTATCATTGCTATTTCCAATATTACTTGTTCCTCTTTTATCGCCTTCCAATAATTGAATGGCCTCCTCATATTTTTTGAGCCTTAGCAAAGCTTTCATATAGTTTTGAGTATAAAAAATGCTTTCATCAAATGCTTTTTTGGCATATTCCAGCGCCTGTTCTGAAACAGATGAATCCAGGGAAGTTTGGAGGAAGGAATATGCCAGGTTATTATAAAAAACTTCAGGCCTTATTTTTCCGGGCTTGATTTCATAAAACTCCACCCCTTGCTTAAAAGCATAAATGGCTTGTTCATGATCATTCAGTCTTCTGTAAATTAATCCTTTTAAATAGGCCAAATCCGAACTATTGGATTTTGTAAGGGCTTCATCGGTCCAATAAATAGATCTTTTTAACAAGGTAGAATCCCCTACCCAATCCTGCATATCTAATAATAAACCATAAACTGCTTCAGGTTGTTTTTCTTCACTAAAATTTATTAAATAATCACTCATGTACCACTCACAAAGTTCCTCATACCGCTCAAGATTAGTATTTTCTTCCTTCTCATTAAATTCCTCCATTTCCATTAATTTGCTAATTTCACCTGGATTAATATTGCCATAATTAAAAGCTACTTTCAACTCCTCTTTAAAAAAGAATATCCCTAGGCACAGGATATTGGCCAGAATCAGGCTTCTCCAAAGCATTCCTCCTGGTTGTACTTTTAGGATAACCATGCCTGCAATAAGTAATCCCTGAATAATTAGTGTAATTTTCATCAGAGATTCTGCGAACTCCAAGCCTAAAAAATTACTGAAAATGGCTACAAATAAGAGAATAAAATCTAAAGCAAGGAGATACGCCCAAACCGATCTGCCTAATATGGTGAAGCTTTTATTAGCTATAAGGGCAGTATACAACAATATCATTGTCAAAAGCAACAAAACTGAAAATTGACTTTGATCAAACAATACCAGATAAAAAAACCAAAACAGGGATAATTCTGCCAATATCCACCCGATTTTCTGAATTTTATTCAGCCTGAAAACTTTTATAAGACTGGAATTATCCTTATTAATTTCAATATCTTCCTGATTGTAGAAAAAGATTTGGACTATCCGAACAACCGAAAGTAAAGCAAAACTAAAAGTGGCCAGTGGTTGCCACCTATAATTGTATTTTCCAATGAAAGCCAAAAGGACCATAAGGATAGTAATACCTATAGCTAAAGGGAGTAAATAAGTTTTCCCTATGTATAAAAAATCATCCTTAAACCAATAATAAGCTGCTTTTCCTTTCTTTATAAAAGTATCACTGTTAAAATATAAGATGGTGAAAATAGCCAAAAGAGAGAAGGCTATTGCTAAAAACTTGGAAAAAAACAATCCACTGGCAATTAAAATCACAAAGAATATCACGACCCCTAAATCCCTGAAATATTGCATAAACCCTGCAATGGGATTAATTTCCCTCACATATCCATTGGCTTCATTGAGCTGATTTAAAATTTTCTGATTAAGCAATTTAAACCGTCTTTCATCTTCCTTAGAAGTCTGATCCTTGAGGAGTAAATCTTCTTCTTTATTATTAAGTGACCTGATCAAATTAAAACATTGCTCCAGCTTATCGGATACATCCCTAAACTTTAATCGAGAGGCAATTACCACCAAAAACATGATAGAACAAAGTAACGTAAGGATAGCCAGAATGCTGAAAACATGTGTTTTTTCAGTCATTATTCCCATAGAATTGAAAAGACCATCAAAATTGAGCAATAAGAGTTTTTGGAAAACTTCATAATACAGCACCGCAAAATCTTCAATTTCGGCCAGGGTGATTAAATCATTGGCTATTAATTGAAGAAAGGCACTAAATGATAAGGCACCAAAAAGAGTGCTTTCTATTACATAAGCCTCAATACGCTGTTTTTTAGATACAAATCCCGTTTCCAAACGAACAAATGCTTCATCATTTTCATCGGCAGAAAGTTTTTGTAGGAAAGTTAATTCGTCTTTTTTTAGAGCTAATAATTTGGAAATTTTAAGTTTTCCTGGAGAAATGGTATTGAGCACAAAATAGAGATAAAGGAAAGTAATAAGGGCAAAAAACAACCCTATGTATCCAACCAGAAAATAATCTATATCTGAGAATTCATCAAAAAGCACATACATAAGATTTCCCTCAAATGCCGCCATCAATACAATTAATGTAAATTGCCAGGCTTTAGGCTGTATTTTAATTCTTGAAGGTTTCTGCTCATGGAAATTGCTAAAAAGATGTTCGTAATATCGCCCTATTTTCTTTTGTCTTATCTTTGCAAACCATAATACAATTAAGGCTATTCCTATAATTTTTAGCAAGAAAAACAGAAATGCGAATATTTGCCCAGTATTATCTTGAAAATAGAAAATCAGATTTAAAACCCATAGAGAAGAAAATCTTAAAATAAAATCAATTGAAACTGGTATTATAGAAGCGGGAATAAAAAGCGTTTTCTGGTACTTTTCACTTTTAAATTTGTTTAAAAGATTCTTTTTTAGAATACTAACCTTTCGTTTTTCAGTGGAGCTCAATTGCAGTTTTTCATAACACTTCCCAAGCTTTTCCTCTTTTTCATTTTTCGCAAAACCTTCTTTTTCCTTTTCGGCAAAATGAAAATACAGTTCAATTAAACTCAAAACTTGAAGGGTGATTTCAGTATCCTGACTTTGGAGATTTTCCCAATACAGATCCTCTTGTTCAGGTTTGCCAGCATATCCTCTACTTCCATTACTAATGCATTGGTTAATTACTTCTCTGGAATATTCTTCTTCTAACACCTGGAAAAGTGCCTCTCTCCATTCTATTGTTACATCGTCAGGTATGGAAAAAATAGTATCCTTACTATGAATGATTCTTGATGCCTGAAAAATGGCGTCTTTTGAAATTTGCATGCTAAAACCCAAAAAAGAATGTCATTTTAATAAATCCACTCTAATTTAGAATTAAAGCTTATAAATACCCAATTATGAAAAATTTTAGAAGGAATAATTCTTGAAGAATATTGGATAAGGTAATAGAAAGATAAAGAAACCAGTATAGTACTTTTAATAGGCTTTTACCTTTTCCCTAAACTCATTGAAGGTATCGAAAATACTTCCAATAACCACCAAATTGACTAACCATTGAGGGAGAAAATCATTAGGTTCAGCATAGATTTGATAAATAACTTCAGTGGTTCCATCACTCTGAGGAATGAATTGCCAAGAACCTTCCGATTTTTTAATCCTATTTTTTCCTTCAGCTTCGGGAATAAAGCCGGGCTCACTTTCTAAAAAAACAGTAACAATTCCTGTATTTTTATCTAATTTCAGTTTGTTTTTGCTTACTAAATCCTTGTTATTGAACGGCCAGGGAATTGCAATTTCGGCATAGGTATACCAAAGGGAATCATTTTCAATTTTAAGATCTTTAAATTCTACCACCCGGTTTATCCAATCTTTCCCTGCTTCTGCATCTTTTATTAAAGCCACACAGCTTTCTACTGAGGATTCTAATATTACTGTAGCTTTAATCTGTTTAAACCCAACTTCTTCAAGATTTTTAGTATAAATCTGGATTCCTGATTTGTCTTTTGCTAATTTCCAGTCGGATACAAAATTGTGGAAATGAAAAAAAACACCAAAAAATTGGGTAAGCACTAAAGCGAATAACATAGCTGATGATTTTTGATTTTTTTTAGTAAACCTTTTCTCCCTTAATCAACCACTTCCCCCAATCTTCATTATAGGCGTGCACTTTATTTGTTTGGGTTTTGGTATTGTTGAATACTGGTTTCCCTGCATTTACCCATGAAAAAAATCCCTCCATACAGGTTGGATACATTTTGATAGCCCATTTTTATCAATCTTTCAGCAATTTTCTCACTTCTATACCCAACTGAGCAATAGACCACAATTTTTTTATTCTTGGGAATTCCTTCCAGTGCATTTCTGCGGAAAGTATTATAACCAACCCATTCGGCATTTTTTAAGTGACTTACATCAAATTCTTCCTTTTCCCGAGTATCAAGCAGGATTATATCTTCAGAAAAATTAACATCATTTGGGAAAATTTCTTTAACAGAATGATCCAATAAATCATCAACCATTTCATTAAACTGGGCTTCACCTGACTGCCCGTAAATAGAATTTGAGAAAATTACAAGAAAAAGAAATACAGCTTTGAACATTATCTTAAATAATATATTGAACCTTCTGTGGATAACAGTCATAATAATTTTATGTTCCAAAAACTTCAATCGTCCTCTTCTTCATCCTCATATCCAAAATATTCAAACAACCTGTCGATATCCCTTCTTTCCTTTTTGGTGGGTCTTCCAAGTCCTTTATCACGATTCGATTGGGAGGATATTCTTATTAATTCCAATTTATCCAATTCCTCCTGTGGAGTAACATCAGTGATATAATTTTCCACCAATTTGGCTGAAACCCTATTTTTTAAGATTTCCTTTACTTTGAATTTCCTAGTGATTGCACCTCTTTTCACTTCAAAAAAATCGCCCACCTTTATATCTCTTGAAGACTTCACATTCTGTCCATTGATGGTAATTCTACCACCTTTACAGGCTTCTGAAGCTACTGTTCTTGTTTTACAAATTCGAACAGCCCAAATAAATTTATCAATTCTCATCTTCTTTCAGCAATCAATTTTATAATGTTAATCTAATAAATTCCAGTTTTAAAGTTAGTAAATTTGATATTTCCCATCATCATTTTTAGATTCAAGAATTATCATTTTTTAGCCTATAGGATTTTTTTATCCAAATGGCAATCCTGATTTTCAGCCAGTTAACTAACAAAAGAAAGTTTAAAATAAAATTAAAAATTTTTAAGGTTCATTTGATTTAGAATTAAATTTTCCTCACATTGAACAAGACATCAATTGTGAGGGTAATTACCCGTTTATTTCTACTATTAAAAATAATAATATTTAAATATTCAAACATTGAAAATGAAAAAAGCTAAACTATTCATTCTGGCAATTCTTTGTCTTTTAGAAACCTCTTTTATTTATGCTCAAATATCTTCAAAAACTGATGTAGAATACTATACAGCTGAATGGACAGGTGAAAGACTGTCGGATGGCAGGCCAAAAGTTCCTGATAATATCATCGAAAGAATGAAAAATATCTCCATAGAAGAAGCCTGGGGAGTTTTAAGGAATGAGGGTTTCCATAATCAGTTTGAGGGAAATTGGATGATGATTCATGACAGACAAACAATTTGTGGTAGAGCCTTAACAGCCACTTACCTACCTAAACATTCATCTTTTGAAGAACGGGCAAAGAAAAAAGGACAAGATGCAGGAAGGATTGGAGCAATGAATTCCTGGCCCATTGATATGCTACAAAATGGAGATGTTTATGTAGCTGATGCATTCGGTAAAATTGTAGATGGCACGCTTATAGGAGACAATCTCGGTAATTCCATTTATGCGAAATCTAAAAATGGAGTAGTATTTAACGGTTCGCTTCGTGATCTTCAGGGATTAGAAAAAATTGAAGGATTTAACGCTTACGTAAAGGGCTGGGACCCTTCTTTTATTCAGGAAATGATGTTATATGGTTTAAATGCCCCTACCAGAATTGGTCGAGCTATTGTAATGCCTGGAGATATTGTTTTAGCAAAAAGAGAAGGGGTAATCTTCATTCCATCTTACCTTGCTGAAAAAGTAGTGATAAATGCTGAGTTCATTGCATTAAGGGATGAATTCGGAATTGAAAAACTTAAAGAAGGGAAATATACCCCAGGAGAAATTGATACCAAATGGACAGATGAAATTAAAAAAGACTTTCTAACCTGGTTAGATAGCAATCCCGATAAACTTCCAATGACCAGAGAAGAATTAGATGCCTACATGAAAAAAAGAAATTGGTAGATATTTTTAATTTACTTTTTGGAGAAAACCTTTCTCTAAAAGTCAAATAAGAGGCTAAAACATAAATTAAAACCTGCTTAATTTTTTTAAGTAGGTTTTAATTTATGTAAGTACTAGTACTATTTTATATTGAGCATTCTCATCTCATTATCAAATAGTTGTGGCGCTAATTAGATATATTTAATTCTGCATAGCTACTTAAATAGATTATTTTTTGATTCGTTAAGCTATAACATTAAAATAAATTATCCGTAACAATACCAATTTAAATTTAAAAATTATCCAATTTAAACAATGATGAAAAAACTTATCTTTCAATTATTAGTAGTAGGATCTTTCATTACTTTCCTAACCAGCTGCGGAGAAGATGAAGAATCAGAAAAAACACCTCTAACAGAAGCTGAGGGACAGGTTGTAGTCCAAGACATCGTAACTTTGACTGCTGAAATAAACAGTTTGAACATGATGGGACTTGATGCATTTTCAACTGGAATGGGAAACTCTGGAGGAAGGTATGCAGAAGATGATTTCTGTGGAGAAATTGATTTTTCTTTTACGGAGACATTGATTACAATGTCAGTTGATTATGGTGATCAGGGATGTGAAGATGAAGACGGCTCCCTTATGAAAGGAAAAATCATCTTTACTATTGAAGGAAATGGAGAAAGTTCAAGCATTACCCAAACTATGGAACTTGTTAATTTCTCTAGCGATGGAAATGGCATAGATGGAACTTTTACTTCAATAATTTCTAATTTCGATGAAGAAAACCTTGGTTCTGCTGCTATTTCTACAAGCGCAAAGGATGTAACCCTTACATTTGAAGAGGATGGTTCTACGCTTAAATATAGTGGTACTCACACTTACAATTTTGAGTTAAATTCAACTGACTATGAATTAGAAGTATTGAAAGTTGATGGTACTGCAAACATGGTAAGCAGAAAGGGAGTTACTATAAGTTATGATATTCAGGATGATTTAAATTACAAAACTGAATGTTTTGAAGATGAGTTTCACCATCCAGTAGCAGGGATAATGGCCGTTTCAACAAGTATTCATAATGATTTCACTTTAGATTTTGGAGATTTATCTTGTAACAACACAGTTACAGTAAAATCAGGTGATGTTGAATTTGACCTTGAATTAGAGTAAAAATAATTTCACATTTAACTCAACAAAAAAATCTCAGTCATACTGAGGTTTTTTTGTTAAGCACCAGTACTCCACACCGAGTACTATTATTTTCGACAAATAGTAACCTCTATTAGTCTTTTACTGCAAAAGAATACACGGTTAATTTTGAATTACTACTTATTTTTATTTTTTTAACCACCGTACTGCACTATCGTAATTTCCAAAAATTTCCACTTTTAACTTGGGACATTTGGACCTTATCTTCATCACATCTTCCTTGGTTTGGAAATCAGCCACAAAATTTACAGCCGCAACAATGGCAATATTTTTATTTCCGAAAAAATTAAATTTCTTAGAAGCCCTTGGGTACCAATTATCCATCCACCAACTAAAAGCCTCATGCTTAACATGCATAAAATTCTGATCTAACAACATTTTTTCTACTTTTATTTGGTTTAAATCTGAGTCTAAGATTATTTCCCAAGCTTTCTTAAATTCCTCCATTGTTGTGAATCCATAGTAAATTACCTCCATTAAAGCCAAAGCCTCATGAACCACTATGGTAATTGTATCACCAGCAAAAAGGATCGTTCTTTTTTCTTTCATATGCACCTAATCCCACTCAATATTATTTATTCTGATGACTTTTCAAAAATTTTAATTAATTTAAAATCTCAAAACTACACTTTTGATTTTTTAATCTTAATCCAGATGGAAAAATTTATTTTAGCTAACGGCACTAACAGAATCTGCAGTAAGATTCAGATTAATCACTTCGATCAAATGGTTACATTAAAATACTTTGGTAGCCAAAATGAAGAAAGCATCCAAGAAGCCTACTGCAAAGTATTAGAAACATTTGAAAGCTTCAAAGGAGAGCTTTTTAGATTTCTACCCGATCAAAGTGAATTAGAGACAGAAGAGAAAGCAGCGGGAAAAGATTTACCCAAAAATGTATTAAATCAGTTAATTCAAGCTGGAGTAAAATATGTCGGTGCCGTTGAAAATCCTGAAAAACTTCCTACTGCAAATAATACTGTAACTCTTCTTACACCAAATGAAAAAGATACTGAAATTTCGGTGGCCTCTTTTTCTTCATTCGATGAAGCTTATGATTGGCTTACCTCCAAACATTAATTTCTTTTCATTGACATCGATTTTACCATAAATACTTCACCCAAAAAGGGGGTGGTTTTACTAATAAAAAAAGCCTGTTTCCAAGAAAAACAGGCTTTTTGTTCCTAGTGTCAAATTAATTTTTACAAAAACAATAGTTGCAAAGTTTTTCAAATACCATAAAGGATTAAAAAACCTTGCATTGTTTTACTCAAAAATATAATAAAATTGTGATATAAAAAGGTTTTTATGGGTAAATAGGCAATTCATTCCACATAAATTGTTTATTTCTTTTCTAAAATTGCTATTTAAAGCCATAATTTCTATCAAAATCCCTACTTTACCTCCTAACACCTTTTGGGGGAGGGTTGTGGATTTCTAAATCAAAAAAACAGAAACCATATTAATTCAAGGTTAAAATTTATTGTATTATTTAGATTCCATTTAGGTTTGAATTAACTCCTAGCAATAATTCCTGTATAATTATTATTTTAAAAAAATTATTAGATTGCACACTTAATTTTATTAGATAAGCGCCTGTGCTATTATTTCCGAGAAATAGTATTCTCTTTATCAGTCTTTTACGCCAAAATAATACACGGTTAATTTTGAATTACTACTTAAATTAATAATGAAGGATAAGGATATAAACCCATTAATTATTATTAATTGCAAAACTGATCAATTCAATTGGTTGATCCATTTTAAAAAAAATCTTTAATAGAAGTCAGAATCATTTTTGTATAGTTTATTTTAAAAGGATGACAGGAAAAGTAGCCATTATTACTGGAGGAAGTTCTGGAATAGGAAAAGCACTAGCTGAGGAATTTGGGTCAAAAGGGGCTAAAATTGTAATTACCGGCAGAAATATTGAATCGCTCGAAAATACAGTTACTGCTTTAAAACAAAAAAACATTGATCTTATTTGGGTAAAAGCTGATGTAAGTATTGAGGAAGACAATCTTGTAATGGTGAATAAAACCATTGAAAAATATGGGAAAATTGATATACTAATCAACAATGCTGGTATTTCCATGAGGGCTTTATTTGAAGATTTGAATTTAGATATCATTAGAAAAGTAATGGATATCAATTTCTTTGGGACTGTAAATGCCACCAAATATTGCCTTCCTGAAATAATCAAGAATAAAGGAAGTATAATAGGGATTAGTTCTATTGCTGGATTCAGAGGTTTGCCGGGTCGGGTTGGATACTCAGCCTCAAAATTTGCAATGCAGGGATTTCTGGAAGCTTTAAGAACTGAATTATTGTATAAAGGAGTACACGTTCTAACTGCCTGCCCCGGATTTACAGCCTCAAACATCAGGAAAAAATCCTTGACCAATGATGGATCACATCAGGGAGAATCACCCAGGAATGAACAAAAAATGATGACAGCTGAGGAATGTGCGAAACATATTTACAAAGCCACCAAGAAAAGAAAGAAATTTCTGATTTTAACTCCTATTGGGAAAATTACAGTTTTCTTAAATAAATTTTTCCCAGGTTTTATGGATAAAATGACCTATAATGCCTTGGCAAAAGAACCTGATTCCCCTTTTTCTAATTCAAAAAATTAATCCATGTTATCTCATAATTTTCACCTCTACTTCATCATCAGCACTAGCTGATTTATCAAATTGGTTTTCCAAATCAACAACCATAGCTTCATCATACTCACTAAACCAATCTGCCAGTTTTTGCTTTGCTTCAAACTTAATATCGGCATTGAGGAAATACGTAATTTGACTTAAAGCAAGAATTAATGCACCAAAATCATCAGTGAATCCTAGACCGGGTAATAAATCCGGAATTAAATCAAGGGGTAATAAAAAATAACCCAAGACCCCAATAATAGTAATTTTAGCCTGCTTAGGCACCTCTTCAGATTGCAGTGCGTAATACAAGAGTAAGGCAGCATAAACTACCTTAATACCAGCTTTTTTTGCACTTTTTTTAATTTTTTTCCACAAAAGGGCTTCCTTATATTCCCTTTTATAATCTTCAATTTCAATTATTTCCATTACTTCAATTTAATTATAAGTCTAATTTAAGCATTTCAGTTAAAAATTTTAAACAAGGATTAACAATTAGTTTTATGATAAAAAAACTGGCTTTATTAAATTGTGAAGAATATTTTTTTTAAACTAAAATTACTAATGATAAATCTTTATCATACTACTACTAAACACGGGCATACTTCTTTAATTCCCAAAAGCTCCAATCATTTTGGTTTAAAATTCCCTCAGCCAGTAGTTTGGGCCATTGAAAGGGAATCTATCCCAATGTTTTTATTTCCTCATAACTGCCCACGAATTTGTTTTCAGCTAACTTCTAAGACCACTTCAGAGGACAAACACAGGTATATAACTGAATCCTCAGCAAAGCGGATTATTATAATTGAAAAAAAATGGTTTGAAATTTTACAAAATCAATCACTTTACCAATATGAATTAAAAACAAGTGACTTCAAATTAGTTGATAAAGGATTAGGATTATACATATCGGTAAAAAACACACCCATTATCAACCAAAAATCAATCGCAAACCCACTTACAGAATTACTCAATCATAATATTGAATTAAGAATTACTCCTACCTTATGGAAGGCCTTTGACAATCTCTCAAAATCATCTTATCAAACTTTTTTTATTAATTTAAAAAATGCAAGTCCACGAATGATTTTTGAATAATCAGGTTCAAAACCGTACACAAAAAAAGATAGCGAAACGCTATGCATTTTGAAGAAAGGAAAAAGATTGACAGTTTTGGGCTGCAAAACACCAA
>JAHQVQ010000358.1 GCA_019634305.1 Flammeovirgaceae bacterium
GTACTCAATATAAAATAGTACTGGTACTTACTACTTAATAAACTGGCTTAACCCCTGCACCCAATTGATTAAGCTTTGGTTAGTATTGATAATAAATTCCTGCCCTCTTGCCACAGATTGCATGCATAATTTTTTTTGATTACCCTTTATTGAAGTTCCAATTTTGTTTTCATGATAAGATAACCTGCACTTTCCGTTTTGGAAAAATGGCTTTGGCAATTGCCAAAGAGAACGGTTCCAGGAGATTTCCTGGTAAGGATTTGTGAGTACCAATTCCGGTGCATAATTGAACAAGCCACCACCGGATTTTCCCGGAAAAAAGGAGGACGCTTTCTTAGAAATTAATAAGACATTCCCTTTAGAATTGAATGCCGCTATCAGCTTCTGGAATTGGCAGAGAATACATTTTATCACCTAAAATAGGACTGGCAATTCCTCCCATTCCTGAATCAAATCCCTTTCTGCTTAATATGATTTTTGGTTTCCCCATTTATCCTTAATGATATTTTTTCCCTTTCAATTTAAAATCTCTTGAAATATTAAAACCTAAATGAATGTCCCCATTAAAAAAATCACCTGTAGTTCCTGCAATAAAATAAGGCTCAATCATACCTCTGGAACTTGATAAATGCAGTTGAAAAATATGGCCTTTGGTTTCAATCTCAAATCCAACAGAAACAGAGTTGTTGTAGCCCTCCTGAAGTTGATCGGGCAGAGTATAGTAATATTCTCCGTTAACAGCAAGAAATTTAAACAATTGATATCGGATAGCAGAACCAATGGAGAATACATCATTTTGATTATTACCTTCTGCCATAATTGTATTTCTGTGGACTAGAGAAGGCATAAATTGAAGAGAAAATTTATCGCCAAATTTTCGGGCAATTAATAGTTGATGGGTATAGGTAAGTCTGTCATTAAAAGTGATATCAAAATTGAACTCTTCTTTTTTTAAACCAATGATTACTGTGGCTCCCAAATAGGTTAAAGACAGCGGACTTTTCTGATCTTGAACCAATATCCTGTATTTTAAATAGCCATCGTAAGTTTTATTGAATGAACTTCTGCCTATTCCAATGGTAAATCTGTTGGAAAATCCATAATCCAATCCCAGGCGAATAGTGGAATCATCTAGTCCCCAAAGGTTGTAGGCACCATCTTTTACACTTCCAAATCGGTGTTGGATAATAAATTTCATATTCCCAGCTCTACTTGTTTCCACAGCATGACCATTTATAATTCTGGTATCTCTAAAGGTGGAATAACCTGGTTGGTTTAAATCCTGTGCGCAGGTTTGGTTGGAAATTATTAGACCTAAAAAAAAGCTAAAAAAGTAGAATTTCGTAATCATCTATTTAATTTTTTATTCCTAAAAATGATTTATCCATCGACAAAAAAAAAGGTGGAAATAGAGCTTTAAACCTTAATTTTCTAAAGCTCCATCATCTACCCAACATGTTATTAATTGAATATCCTTGGAAGTTATAGCTCTATTTCCAGGGGGCATTGTGCCATTATTTATTCTCAATTTAATGGTTGCTACGTTTTTTTGAACATTACTAAATTCTTTAAAATCGGGAATGTTTCTTCCTGCAACATGGCAGCCTGAAATAGCACAATTAGTATCAATGATATTCTTAACCGAATTGTTATAGCTTACTCCTGAAGGAATAAGAACCTCTTTACTTGTTCCGCAACTGGAATTAATTTCTCTTACCTGAACATTATAAATTCCCTGCCCAAGTTTTGAAAAAGAACCTGTGGGTTGAAATATTTTTTCATCAATGCTAAATTCTACATTGGATAAAGAGGCTTTGACCATAATACTACCAGTAGAGCTACCACAATCTGTATTGGTAACTTCTATTTCCAGAGAAATTCCCGATTCATCTGGTACGATTGCTTCAATTGAAGTGGTGCAATTGCCATTTTCCTTTGCATAAACCTGATAAGACTGGGCTGATAGATTGGTGAATATATTGGATTCCTGAAAGCTTTCCCCATCCAGGCTATAGGTGAATTCGCCATCATTTGCGCTTGTGGCTAATATTTCGATACTTCCTTTTGATTCCCCACATGGAGTGCTTTGTATAGAGGTAATATTGATTTCCGGGGCATTTTCTTCACAATCAACTGGAGGCAGAATAGTGTTGTATTGACAGGAATGGGAAATAATAATTGTGAGTAAAAAAAACACAATTAATGTGGTAGCGTAATTTTTCAAAATAGGCATTATTCAATAAATAGATGGTTTGAAAAGCTAAATTAAAAGTAATATTGGCATATTAGTAAATTATCAATCCCCAAACAAAAATGCCTGAATGAATGATTTGTAAACCCTAGGGCTTGTTTAAGTTTTGTTTTTGACCGGGCAGACGCTTCTGTGTCATTTTGCAGCCAAAAGGAAAAATTTAAACATGCTCTTAAACCAAAACAATTTCCTAATAAATGGCTTTGGGAAATTGTTTAATTATTTTTTATTCAATTATTATTTTCGATTTCAGATAATCTCCTTTATCCGAATGGAAAATTAGAAAATACATGCCTGTATCAAGATAAGGAATGTTCACCTTTTTAGAACTTTTTTTGTTGAGTTTGAAATTTCCTGATGTCCAAACCTCCTTTCCTGTGAGGTCAAATAATTTTAATTTCCCTTTACTTTCAGCCTTTCCTTTTAGGTAAATGAAAAGTGAATCTTTAACTGGGTTTGGGTAGATTTCAATAACACTAACTTCTTCAATAAATTCCTCCAATCCGGTTACCAAATTTGGCGAATAAGGTACTAAATCTTTTTCCGGAAAGTCAATTGCTTTATCAGTAAGGATATGAAATTGTCCTGGTTCAAGGGTAAAAACAAACATTTTTTCATTGATCTCTAAATCTTTTCCAGTAAAAAAATCAAACCATTTACCAGTATTGGGGAATTCAATCGCCTCTCCTTTAGTTTCCAATCCAAAGTTCCCCACAATTATCAGGTTCATGTCATCACCTGAAAGTTTTATCCATTTGGTTGGTTGATCCAGGGAATAGGAATAAGATGTAGTATTGAAAACCGAATTTTCTTTCTTAGACTTTATCAGTGCAGCATAAACTTTAAATAGCTTTAATCTTTCCGGGTTGTCCAGGTATTCCCATTTAATTGGTTTTTCTCCGGTTCTTCCATTGAAGTCTATAGGAATATCATACCCATATTCCCCGAATTGCCAGATCATTTTAGGACCGGGAAAAGTGAAATAAAAAGCAGCTTCCATTTTGAGACGATTCAAAGCGGTAGTTTCATCTTTGAGGTTATAATCACCCGACTGGTTGCCATTTTCAATAGCCTCAAACATTAATCTTTCTTCATCATGGCTTTCCATATAGGCGATCAAGTTGGGTTCCTTCCAGTTTCTTTTCTGGTAATCCTGATTGGTTAAATCATCATTTCCTCCTTTCACCAAATTTCGGTATTGATGATTCATATTTCCCCATAGTAAAATTCCATAGTCAGCCAGTTCCTTTTCCTCTACATTATCAGCGAGATGTTCAAAAATAATTATATTATCTTCATCAACTTCCCTGATTTTATCCACCATTCTTTTTAAGATTGCCACTCGTTTGGAATCATATTCACTTCCCCATGGATCACTTAAAGGCTTCCTTTTATTGGAAAATCCTTTGGTAAAATCGAAGCGAAATCCATCCACTTTATATTCTTCTATCCAAAAACGATTGACCCTGTCAATAAAATCCTGAGTATAAGTACTTTCATGATTAAAATCCGTTCCCCAATGCGCAGCTGTATTGTCAAAGTTATGATTTACATTGTACCACGGGTTATCATTGGAAGGCTTATTAGTTTCCACATTCCAATACATTCTTACCATTGGAGAGGAATTAAAAGAATGGTTTAAAACCAAATCAATAATAACGGCAATTCCTTTTTCATGGGCAGTATCTATCAATTTTTTTAATTCTTCTTTCGGGCCATAATATTTATCCGGGGCGAAATAGAAATTAGGGTTATATCCCCAGCTTAGGTTTCCCTCAAATTCATTTACAGGCATGAGTTCAATGGCATTTATCCCAAGATTTAAAAGATAATCAAGAGAATCTCGAACAGCCTTATAGGAGTGTAGTGAATTAAAATCCCTTATTAATAATTCATAGATAATTAGATTTTGAGGCTCAGGAGCTGGAAACTCCTTAACCTTCCATTCGAATGTTTTTTGGTTAGTTTGCAATACTGAAGCTCTATATTGAGTTTTTCCTTCCGGATATTGAATTAAATTCGGATAAGTAACTTCACTAATAAATTTATCGTCATTTGGGTTGCTTACTTTTTCGGTATAGGGATCGGCTATTGGTAAAACGCCATCTATCAAATATTGATAAATGTATTCTTTTCCAGGCTCCAAATTTTCAATTTCCAGCCAAAATCTTTCTTTGTCTGGTGTTTGTTTCATTAGGTAATTGGACTTTGGTTGCCAATCATTAAAATCTCCAATCACATAGACAAAATCTTTCCCTGGAGCCAATAAAGATAATATGACTTTGGTGGAATCTACAGGGTAATTTATGCCATCAACAATACCTTGTGGAAGTGCTTTTTCCTCAGGAGTAGGCGCTACAAAGAAAATGAATTGGGAAAGTGATTCGAGGTTATTGCTTTTTGCTGTAAGACTTACAGTGGTAGGGTCTTCTTCAGTTACTATATATTGGTGACTTATTTCCTTTAGATTAGATCCTGAAACTATAATAGAATTTCCAACTTTTATGGAAAGATTGGCTTTTAGAGATGAATAACCTTTTATTTCCAAAGTATCTCCGATGGCTATAGAGATTCTTCCGTACTTGGTATTTGGGGAAATAAAAGTGGTTAACAATTCTCCTGGTTGTGCCATAGTTATTAGTACATCATGGTCAGATTGTTTATTATCATCCCAGGCAAGGCTTTTTGCTTTCACGCCAATCTTTTTCAATTCGCTGGCATCCTTCCCAAAAAAAGTAGTGGGAGTAAAGGTAAGGGAATATGAATCTTTATTGATTTCATCACGCACCATTTTGGCATCATCCGCATTGGCAGTGGCTGGATCAATATTGGTTGGAGCATCACAGCCGGAGTTGCAATCTTCCGCTATCCAGGTCCATAACCAAACTTCTTTTTCATATCCTTCCAGGGAAGTGCCTGTGACATCAATATGAATAGTAATTTCCTGATCAGCAACTAAAATTGCTGGCTCAGTTGTAACTTTTTGTCCATAAGTTGGCAGGGAGCATAGGACTACCCATGCCAACATCATTAATTTCATTTTCATTTATATACCGGGCTAAGGTTAAAAACTCGAATATAAGAATTTACATAAACTTAAAATGTCTCATCAAAGCAAAGTTTTTATCAGGATTTGCAACTATTTAATAAAAAATGTATCCTTTAATTTAATTTCGGTAAAATCTAGATTTAATGGGAATAATACAACTTCAGGAAACTGATGCATCAGTTAAAAAAGTAAAAGACAGACAATACTATATTGATAATCTTAGAATTTTCTTAACCATATTGGTTGTTCTCCATCATCTGGCAATTACCTATGGAGCACCAGGCGGGTGGTATTATGTAGAAGGCACTCCGGGAAAAATTGAATCATTATTTCTAACAATGTTCGTAGCCTCAAATCAGGCATTTTTCATGGGAATGTTTTTTATGATTTCAGCTTATTTCATGATTCCCTCCTTGCTTCGTAATGAAATGATTTCATTTTTAAGAGATAGAATTTTTAGGCTGGGAATACCAATATTACTTTTTTTCTTTGTTTTATCCCCAATTACCCTTTTCGCCCTCAATAAATTAAAATATGATATGCCATTTGGTTTTGGTGAATTTTTGCAAACAAAGGAAGCTTTTGGCTTTGGCCCTTTATGGTTTGTGGAGGCGCTTTTAATTTTTACTATTCTATTCCTGGTTTTTATAAAAGTCACAGGATATTCTCTTAAAAAACCAGTGGACATTAATCCAGTTTCAAATGCTAAAATTTTATTCCTGGGAATTTTTATGGGACTTTCCAGTATGATTGTTCGGATTTGGATTCCAATAGGTTGGACTTTAGAACCATTTAGTTTTCAAATTGCTCATTTCCCCCAATATATTACCTTATTTATAATAGGTGTTTTAGCCTATCAAAAAAACTGGATTGCGTCTATTACCTTTCAGCAGGGTAGAATGTGGTTTATAGTTGCTCAGGTTTTAATAATTCTTATAATACCAGGGATTTTTATTTTTGGTGGAGTGGAGGAAACTGGCTCTGAGCCATTTTTAGGAGGCTTTACATGGCAATTTATCATTTATTCATTTTGGGAACAAATAGTTTGTGTCGCACTGATTGTTGGTTTAATTGGAATCTTTAAAAAGAAATTGAATTTTCAGGGGAAAATAGCAAAAAGTTTATCTGGAACCGCCTATGCCGTTTATGTTTTCCATACACCAATTGTTGTAATTACCACACTTTATATTCAATCATGGAATATCAATCTTTTTCTTAAATTTATCATCCTTTCCCCTTTTGTAGTTTTTCTTTGTTTTGGAATGGGTGGGCTTGTAAAACAAATTCCCTGGTTAAGGAAAGTTTTTTAAATGGATATTCGTAAAGGAGTAAAATATAACTAATTTAGGACACTAATTACATTCCTTTTTTAGTCTTAATATTTCTCTAACCATGAAAAAACTTTCTTTCAAATTACCCGCATTAATAACAATAAATTTATTGATTATTTCAGGGTTCACTATTTCAAATAAAAATATAAAAATAGATATTCATCCTCATTTTGGAGCATGGGATTTAGTTTCATATTCTACTGATGGAACTGATGCTTTCAAAGATGCTAAGGTGGTTAAGATTTTTTCAAACGGGCATTTTGCAATTACTGCATACAGGCAAGATTCAAAGGAGTTTGTTGGTACAATGGGAGGAACGTACCTAGTAGAAGGGGAGACTGTAAAAGAAACCATTGAGTTTAGTACTTGGAATGCTGAGGAAGTAGGAAATACGTATTCTTTCTCTATGAAAATGAAGGGTAAAACCATGACTTTAAATTCAAATGACTCCAAAGCTGTTTTTACCTGGAAAAGGATTGATAAAGGAGTGAATCAAGGTGCTACTTTAGCGGGCGCATGGAGAATAAGAGAAAGAGAACGCAATGGAGAAATGAGTGCCATGAAAAGAGGTCCAAGAAAAACTATAAAAATATTATCTGCTACTAGATTCCAATGGACTGCTTTTAACAATGAAACAAAGCAGTTTATGGGAACTGGTGGGGGAACTTATTCTGCAAAAGATGGGATATATACAGAAACTATAGAGTTCTTTTCACGAGATTCCTCAAGAGTAGGAATGTCTTTGAGTTTTGATTTTGAGCGAAAAGGAAATGATTGGCATCATAAAGGGAAAAGCTCAAAAGGAAAACCTATTTATGAAATTTGGGGATTAGAGGATTGATAGATGTTATAAAAAATCATACTCTTATAGAGTAACTTTACCAAAAATGATTTACTTTATATTACACTTGAATTTTAAATATGCAGGAATTAATTTCTGATTATCAGTCTAAAATCAAAATAAAAAAATATTATTTTATATTCTGCCTTACTTTTGGAATTCTCACTCTTCCATTATTCAACGCCTCAGCACAAAATTCTATAGCCAGAAAGTGGAATGAAGTTTTACTTGAAGCAATCAGGAATGATTTTGCCCGACCTACGGTTCATGCCAGAAATCTATTCCATACCTCAGCGGTGTTGTATGATTCCTGGGCTTTGTTTGAGCCTGAGGCAACTCCTTATTTTCTTGGCAGGGAAGTGAAAGGTTGGGAATGCAGATTCGATGGTTTTGTCCTTACAGGAGATAAAAAAGCAGCTCAGGAAGAAGCGATGAGTTATGCTGCTTATAGGTTATTGAATTCAAGGTTTAAAGACTCTCCAGGAGCTTCTGAATCATTATTTAGGTTTGATTCTCTTATGACGGCACTAGGTTATAACCTGAACAATACTTCTATTAATTATCAGAGTGGCGAACCTGCTCGATTGGGTAACTACCTGGCCAGTTGTATAATTGCTTTTGGGTTACAAGATGGCTCTAATGAAGGAGGTGGATATGCCAATAAATATTACGAGTCAGTAAATTCCTTTCTATTTCCCTCTGAACCTGGCAATCCAGATATTGAAGATCCGAACCGTTGGCAGCCTTTAGCATTAGGAAAATTTATTGATCAAAGTGGACAAGAAGTTATTGGGGGAGCAACAACTTTTTTAAGCCCAGAATGGGGAAATGTATCTCCATTTGCACTTAATAATCTGGTAAGGACTGCTTTCCAGAGAGAGAGTTCAGTTTTTAATGTTTACCATGATCCTGGGAACCCCCCATATTTAGATGAGGAAGATAAAGAAGGAACTAATGAAGCTTATCAGTGGGGTTTTTCTCTGGTGTCTATTTGGGGGGCTCACCTCGATCCTGCTGATGGGGTAATGTGGGATATTTCTCCCAGTTCAAAAGGCAATGTTTTGTCTTATCCAAATTCTTTTGAAGAATATAAGGCCTTTTATAAGTTGGAGGGTGGAGACCCGGGAACCGGTCATGAATTAAATCCCAAAACTGGTAAACCTTATGAATCAAATATAGTTCCCAGAGGAGATTATACAAGAGTGCTTGCCGAATTTTGGGCAGATGGACCAGATTCAGAAACTCCACCAGGACATTGGTTTACCATTCTAAATTATGTAAATGATCATCCTGATTTGGTGAAAAAATTTAAGGGGGAAGGAGAAATTATTGATGATTTGGAATGGGATGTAAAGGCTTATTTTATTTTGGGTGGAGCCATGCATGATGCTGCGGTAACTGCCTGGGGGATAAAGGGATGGTATGATTATATTCGGCCGGTTTCCGCACTGAGATTTATGGCAGACCATGGTCAGAGTTCGGATAATGACAAACCTAACCTTAATCCTTTAGGAATTCCTTTAGAAGATGGACTTATAGAGTTAGTTGAAAGAAATGATCCATTGGCGCAGCAAGATGAACTAAACATCGGGGGTGTTAAATTAAAAACTTGGAAAGGTCCTGATTATATTAATGAACCTGAAACAGATAAGGCAGGAGTAGGGTGGATTATGGCGAAGAACTGGTGGCCCTATCAGAGACCAACTTTTGTAACACCTCCTTTTGCCGGGTATATTTCCGGACATTCAACGTTTTCCAGAGCTGCAGCTGAAGTTTTAACGCTTTTAACTGGTGATCCATTTTTTCCCGGGGGTTTGGGAGAGTTTACAGCAAAAAAGAATGAATTTTTAGTGTTTGAAGAAGGACCTTCCGTGGATGTTACTTTACAGTGGGCTACGTATAAAGATGCTTCGGATCAGACTAGCCTTTCGCGAATATGGGGAGGAATTCATCCTCCAGCAGATGATATTCCAGGTAGGATTATTGGAGAAAAAATTGGGAATCAGGCATTTAAATTTGCAGAACAGTTTTTTATTGGAGATATAACAGGAATAGAAAATTTAGCACAATTGGATGGTTTTATTGTCTTTCCAAATCCTGCTGCAAATAAGTTGAAAGTGAGTTTTTTAGAAAAATCTAAAAATAGGAAAATCCAATTGTTAGATGTGAAAGGTGATGAAGTTAAGTCTTTTGAAAATTTAGAAGGACTTAATGAATTGGAGATTGATATAACGGGAATTCCCAAAGGGTTGTATTTTTTTAGATTAATCGAAGATCATCAAACAGGGGTAAAAAGGGTGTTGATAAAATAGTTAAGCTTTATTCAATCCAAATGATATAAAACCCCAAAATCGAAAGGAGACCAGATGGAAGTTTTTATACCCATTTTTTTTAAAGCTGTGTTAACCCATTCGTTGCATGTAATGATACAAGAATAATTTCCAGTAGCCTCGTAGAATGCATCATTGTGGGAATAACCAGGAGATTTAATTATTTGGAATTGCTTTTCATCATTCATTTGAAAAGATTGAAAAAGGTATTGATTCATAATTTCCATCTGGTTTTCACA
>JAHQVQ010000359.1 GCA_019634305.1 Flammeovirgaceae bacterium
ATAATATTTCTGCCAATTCTATTACTTCGGATGGAAAATTAATTTATCTCATTGGAGATTATTCCAATCTCAAACTTTTCATGATTTTCAACCCAGCTACTTATGAAACCCAAACCTTCCATACAAATTTTAACTGCCGTTTTGCCGGAGCTGCAGTGATGGAAAATAAACTTTATGTTTTTGGAGGGCTGGGAATGGACATGCCCCATGATTATTCAAACAGGCTATATTATCTCGATTTAAGTAAATTAAGTTTATAGCGGTATTGAAATCATTCCAGAGCCTTTCGAATAAATCCCTGGAATGATCAATGCCTAAACTCATTCATCAACATCTTTCCACCAAGGCTCTGGTTTTACTAAATTATCAGCTTCTAAAACTTCACCTACTTTTGGAAAACTTAGTGTCATATTTTTTGGGGCGGCTGCTTTAATTAGTCTATCCACGGGATCATACCAGCTATGTAGTGCCAAATCAAATGTTCCCCAATGAACGGGAATTAAGACTTCTCCTTTCAGCATTTCCTGAGCATCAATGGCCTCTTCGGGAAATAAATGGATATCATGCCAATTCTTGTTGTATGCGCCTATCTGAACAATAGTAAAATCAAAAGGACCATATTTATTTCCTATTTCTTTGAATTGCTCTGTAATTCCGGAATCTCCGCTGTAATAAATTTTTCGGTTTTTACCTAAAATAGTCCAACTGGCCCATAGGGTTTTATCTCTATCCAAGATTCCTCTTCCTGAAAAGTGCCTTGCCGGGGTACAAACTAATTTAACCTCACCAAAAGTTGTTTCACCCCACCAATCAAACTCCTTAACCTGCTCAGGTTTTACACCCCATTTTTCCAAATGAGACCCTACACCCAGAGGAGCCAGGAATGGCATATCTCTATTTGCTAACTCAACTATAGACAGGTGATCTAGGTGATCATAATGGTCATGGGAAATAATTACTGCATCTATTTCTGGTAGATCTTTTAAATCTATTGGAGAATCATAGAAACGCTTTGGTCCGGACCACTGGAATGGAGAAACTCTTTCACTAAAAACCGGATCAATTAGAAATCGCTTTCCTTCTAATTCCAGAATAATGGTGGAATGCCCCAACCAGATATAGCGGAAATCTTCACTAGCAGAACCTTCAAAAATGGTTTTATCTACAGGTAAGATTGGAAAGTTATTTCCTGGTACTCTATGATCAGATCCATTGAATAAATAATCATTCATCATGGAAAAAATTTTACCTGGTTCCACGGTTTTGGTCACCATGGCATTTTCAAACTTGCCTTTTCCATATTGTGGCGAATTTTTCAATTTTTCTAATCGGGCTCCGGATGGAGATTCCCCAAATGATTCACTAAATAGCATACTTGTTACAATTATGATGATTAAGCCAATTATTCCTAAAATCCATTTTATCATGATTTCAAATTTAAATATCTATACTTTTCCTACAATTAAGACTGACTAATCACTCTATTATTTATTGAGTTTTTTCGTATTCTAAACTCGCTTTATATTATCCCAATACAGTTCGAATGCCAGCTCATAAAAATCGGCATCTTCAATTAAATGTTGGTTCAAGTTTAAATAACTGACTATAGCCAACATTTGATAATGGGAGATATGATAAATTAAATCGATGGGAATATCCTTAAGTATTTTCTTTTCTATACCCTCATTAATAATAGTTGAAAAGAACTTCAGTTCCTCTTCTATTTCCTCTTCAACCAATTGTGATGCATAAGGAGAGTTCATAAACTGTTGTTTAAAATTATGCCTTTCCTTTTCAGCATTAGACCAGTTTATACTATTAAACCAAATGGTTTTGACCTTTGCTTTAACCGATAGTTGCTCTTCAATTCCCTGCAGAATTTTACTTAAAGAATCCTTTTTAATATCTGCATACAATCCAAGAATTAGTTCATCCTTTGTTTTGAAATAATGAAAAAGTGTACCATTAGCCACCCCTGCTGCTTTAGCAATTGCTGAAGTTGGTGTACTATGAAACCCCTGTTCCACAAATAATTTTAATGCTGCTGCTAATATTTTTGATTTTTTATCCATACTGACTGACTAATCACTCTACAAGAGTATATCTAATAATTTTATGATGCAACTTTTTTTATTACCAATTTGATATATAATGGAATCTTAATTACCCGATAAATCGTTACATTTACATAAAGCAAAATTATTTTATATGAGTATAACACAAATCAGAAAAGAGTTAAAGGACTACATAGCCCATGGCGCTGATAAAAAGTTCCTAATTATGGTATATGCCATGATGAAGGCTTATGGCTATGAAAAAGAATTGGAAAACTTACCTGAAGAATTTTTGTCCTTTTCAAAAGAGGAATTAATTGCCCGTGCGAATCTTTCGGATAAAGCTATTGAAGAGGGAAATGTGAAAAGTCTGGAAGAATTAAGAAAAAAAATGAAAAACTGGTAAAGGGTAATGTTTCAATTTTTTCCTCTTTACCAACCAAATGCCCTCCCAAATATATCCTAAATGCGCGTTGAAATTACTGAACCAGCAGAGCAGTTTCTGATGGAAATTTATCAGTTTATTAAAACCACTTCCTCAGAAGAAAAAGCCGATACAATAGCTCATAAAATTCTTGATCATGCAGAAGCACTGGCTCATTTTCCCAATAGAGGACAGATTGAAGCACATTTGAAATCGCTGGGAAAAGGTCACAGGTATATTATTGTTGATAAATACAAAATCATCTATCTGGTACAAGAACCTGTAATTTATATCACTGATATATTCGATTCCAGACAAGATCCGGGTAAATTATCAAAGCGAAATAAGTGATTAGAAACCCCATTTATTGAATTTTTCAATTCATAAAATAATGGACAATTCAAAAAAATCCCTTTAGCTTAGCCCAATCAAAAATTGAAATTATGAATATCACATTAAAAATTAATCTAAAAATCTGGCAACTGATTCTTCAAAAAATTGGGAGGCTTTTGTATTGATTAATTTTAACCATAATAAATTAACTTAAACCTCCCGAATGGCTCCGGGAGGTTTTTTATTTGCACAAAAATGACTAAAAAACAAAATTCATATCAATTATTCGGGGTGCTATTTGCCCTAGCCGGAGCGGTATTTTTTTCGGCAAAAGCAGTAATGGTAAAATTGGCATACCAATATGAGATTGATCCTGTATCCTTACTTTTATTGAGAATGGTATTTGCCCTTCCTTTTTATATTGTAATTGGATTTAGACATAGACTGAAAAATAATAATATTACTCAAAAGGATTATTTGTGGGTGATTGCTGCAGGTTTTGTAGGCTATTATTTGGCTAGCTATTTCGATTTTTTCGGGTTGCAATACATCAGTGCGAGCTATGAAAGGTTAATTCTATTCATCTATCCCACCCTTGTTGTAATATTATCGAGGATAATTTTTAAAAAGCCAATCACAAAAGTTCAATTAATTGCTATAGCACTTACCTATGTTGGTATTTATGTGGCCTTCATGGAAAATCTTGGCATGGAGGATAATAAGAACTTTTTATTGGGTGGATTTTTTATCTTTTTAAGTGCATTAACTTATGCTTCTTATTTGATGGGAAGTGGCTGGTTAATACCAAAATTTGGAACACAAAAGTTTACCTCTTATGCCATGATTGTTTCGTGCATTTGTGTAATTATCCATTTTGCCTTTCAAAACAAATCAGATTTATTTGGCTATACCTGGGAGGTTTATGCACTTGGGTTGGCCATGGCTCTATTTTCCACTGTTATTCCTTCATTCATGATTTCAGAGGCCATAAAAAGACTTGAAGCTTCAAATGTATCCATAATTGCCAGTGTAGGTCCGATTTCTACCATCATATTGGCGGCTATATTTTTGAATGAGGAAATTACAGGCTTTCAAGTGGTAGGGACTATAATTGTTATATTAGGAGTAATATTGGTTGGAAGAGGGAAAAAATAACCATATGTATAAAATCTATTGGTTTGAATAGGATATCAAAATTAGCAAAAAATGCACTTTAGTTTTAATTAGGTACATTTCTTACTGCCTTATATTACTGAAATACGGGAACGTTATCGGTTTTTTAGTCTAATTTCTCTTCGAGTTTATTAATTCAAAATACTGGTTTTGAGTATTTTCGGACAATCAAACAATTTTAATTTACTGGTCCATTTACCTATTATGAATATGAAAAATAAAGCATTCATTTTAATACTGTTTTGTTTAGGAGTCCTTGCTTGCAAGCAAGAAGAAACAACAACAGAAAAAGAAGCCGTGAGCCCACAGGAGTTTATAAAAGAAAACATTGCTTTTTCAGAACAAAAATATAAAGCAATGTTAGCAGAGCATACTGATACTCAACAATCCCCAAGGACCACAAATCCTGATGGAAGTTTTAAAACAGTTCCTCCCAAAGGATGGACAAGTGGATTTTATCCAGGTAGTTTATGGTATTTATATGAAAATACAGGTGATAAAAAATGGGAAAAAGAAGCTAAAAACTGGACTGCACCTTTAGTTTCTATTAAAGACTATACTGGAACTCACGACCTTGGTTTCATGCTTTACTGCAGCTTTGGAAACGGTTATAGATTAAATAAAAGTGAGGATTATAAAAACTATATGATAGATGGCGCAAGAGCACTTAGTACAAGATTTAACCCAACGGTGGGATTAATAAAATCATGGGATCATGGAGACTGGCAATTCCCAGTTATCATCGATAATATGATGAATCTGGAATTTATGTTTTGGGCAACCAAAGTGACTGGTGATTCTTCTTTCCAAAATATCGCCATTACGCATGCAAATACAACTATAGCCAATCATTTTAGAGACGACTGGAGCTCTTTCCATGTGGTTGACTATGATACTTTAACTGGAAAGTCGATATGGAAAGGAACACATCAGGGTGCAGCAGATGAATCAGCATGGTCAAGAGGCCAGGCATGGGGATTATATGGATTTACTGTAATGTACAGGGAAACAAAAGAGGAAAAATATCTTGATGTAGCTAATAATATTGCTGAATATATCCTGAATCATAAAAATATGCCAGAAGATTTAATTCCTTATTGGGATTTTGACAGACCTGGAGAAGAAAGAGATGTTTCGGCTGCAGCAATTGCATCAAGTGCTTTATTTGAATTAGCAGAGTACGTTGAAGGTGATCAAAAGCAAAAGTATGAGAAGGCCGCGATAAAAATGCTAGAATCGATGGCTTCTCCTTCTTATAAGGCAGTAGATGAAAAAAACAACAACTTCATTTTAATGCATTCTACCGGAAATAAAAATGGAGGAAAAGAAATTGATGTTCCATTAGTTTATGCAGATTATTATTTTATTGAGGCACTTGCCCGATACAAAAACAAATTAGAAGGAAAACAAATTTATTGGTAAATTACTCCCCGGTTGAAAATTTCAACCGGGATTTTTTTTGTTTAATTTTTTCAACTAACTACAACCTTCAACAAGGTAAATTATTAAATTGAAAATGAAGAACTTTCTTTTTCCAGTTGCATTGGTAATAGCCATTTTAGAGCGTGTTTAAGTTTTGTTTTTCGAAGCGAAAATGATCAGTTTAAGGTGCTCAGGAAATAATGAAATTTTGGCCAAGCCGACACTCGGCAGCAGCGTTATTGGTAAATTTTATTATGAACTGAGGTTCTTAAACTGGGCAGACGCCTCTGTGGGCATTTGCAGTCGAAAGAAGAGAATAGATTAATCCCAACAGGCCCAAATTGTAATTGTAATTCTTGCAGATCATCAGGGATATGCGGATATAGCTTCTTGGGGATCAACCGATATGGTTACTTCAAATATGGATAAGCTCACTAATTCTGAAACGAAATTTCTGAACTTTTATACCAATTGCTCTCCTACCAATAATCTGATTGAGCAGGAAAAATCCAAATATGAAGAATTGAATAATCTTATGATGATCCATTTGCAGAAGGCAGGTCAAACCCCCTGGCAGAAGCCGGAGGCAAAGTAAATGCAAAAAAAAAGACTGCCCTATTTTTTGGACAGCCTCTTTTAAAATTTATGTGGCAATACTAATAATTATTATATTCTTATACCAATGAAGGTTATATC
>JAHQVQ010000360.1 GCA_019634305.1 Flammeovirgaceae bacterium
ATAAAGTAAATATAACAGCCAATGATATTTTTTCAGGAAAAGTATCACCACAAGAATCTTCAGAGGAACTTAAAATTTATTTACAGGAATTGGAGCAGTAAAAATCCCTTTTGGTCGGGCGTTTTTCCTAAATAAATTTATCGGGAATGCTTCCATTTCTATATTTAAAAAATATATTATTTAACCTTTATAATTTATCGGTGTCTTTATATTAAAACAGAACAAAATGAACAAACTATTTTTTTTAATTTTTACTTTATTGATTTCAAACCTACTTATCGGACAGGATAGAAAGGTACCACCAGAAGCAACTGAAATTTGGGAACCTGTACCCAGGAAAGTAGATCCAGGAGCTGACAACGCTACTCCACCATCTGATGCTGTAGTATTATTTGGAGGAAAAGACCTATCGGAATGGGAAAGTGCCACAGAAGAAGGTGGTGATGCAAAATGGGAAGTAAAAGATGGTATTTTTACTGTTGTAGCAAAAACAGGTGCTATTAAAACCAAAAAAGAATTTGGAAGTTGCCAATTGCATATCGAATGGAGATCGCCTCAGGAAATTGTTGGAGAAGGTCAGGGAAGAGGGAATAGTGGAATCTTCTTAATGAGCAAATACGAAGTTCAGGTTTTAGATTCTTATGAAAGTAAAACCTATTCAAATGGTCAGGCTGCAAGTATTTACAAACAATCTATTCCATTGGTTAATGCTATGAGACCAACTACTGAATGGGAAGTTTATGATATTATTTTCAATGCTCCTAAATTCAATAAAGATGGAATATTGAAATCTCCAGCCAGTGTAACTATTTTCCATAATGGCGTATTGGTTCAAAACAATTTTGAACTAAAAGGTCCAACAGAATATAACAGAATTCCAATTTATGAGCCTCATGCCGATAAAATGCCAATCATCCTTCAGGATCATGGTAATCCTGTGAGTTTTAGGAATATATGGATTAGAGACATAGAGTAGATCAAAAAATATATCTGGCTGTAAATTCCTTAATTCTTTACTATTACCAGGTATGTTTAAATATTTGATAATCAATTATATAAATACATAAAAACATCATAATTTTTTGTTAAATAACTAATAAGAAAATGAAAAAATCAGAAAACACTAGGCGAAGTTTTATTAAAAAAACGGCATTAGGTACAGTCGGGTTAGGCGTTGCCTCTTCCTTCTCCGCTGAAAGTTATGGTCGAATTATTGGTTCAAATGATAGAGTGAGAGTTGGGATTGTGGGTTTTTCCAATCGAGGTAAAAGTTCATTAATCCCTGCCTTTGCCCAACATAGCAAAGAACTTAATTTCCAATTTGTAGCTGTATCCGATATTTGGAATAGACGTAGAGATGAATGTCTTGAGTATATAAAAAAGGATATGAAAGCGGGTAAAATCGAAGCTGCCCGAAATAATGAAGAACTTTATGACAGAGGAGATATTGATGCGGTAATTATCAGTACTGCGGATTTTCAACATGCCCTTCATGCCAAACAAGCGGTAGAAGCTGGGTGTGATGTATACTGTGAAAAACCTTTTGCCGAATCGATGGAAGATAATAAAGCAGCCTTAAAAGCTATTGAAGCCTCTGGAAAAGTAATTCAAATAGGATCCCAGAGAAGAAGTGGGCAAAATTACCATGCTGCTCACAACTTCATTAAAGACGGAAAATTCGGAGATATTACGATGGTAGAAATGACCTGGAATGTCAACCAACCTGGAAGATGGAGAAGACCTGATTTAACCTCAACAATTAAGAAGGAAGATACTGATTGGGACAGATATTTACTGAACAGACCTAAAGTTGCCTGGGATCCAAGAAAATATTTAGAATACAGATTATTTTGGCCTTATTCTTCAGGAATACCAGGTCAGTGGATGTCCCACCAAATTGATACTGTTCATTGGTTCAGTGGATTAGATCATCCTAGAAGTGTTTCAGCAAACGGTGGAGTGTATGTGTGGAAAGATGGACGAAAAAATGCTGATACAATGACTGCTGTTTTTGAATATGGACCGCTTGATGATGAAAGCAAAGGCTTCCAAGTAGTTTACTCTTCAAGAATGCATAATTCAGCAGGTGGAACCAAGGAAATCTATTATTCCAATGGTGGAACCTTAAACCTTGATAAAAATACTGTTTCTTCAGATGGTGGGCTAAAAAAGAAACATGCCTCAGCCATGGGAATGAAACCTAATTTATTATCAGATGTGAAATTGGCTGATTTAATAAAAGTAGAAACTGGAGCCAATACAGGTGTGGATAACATGACCTCTGCCCATATGAGAAACTGGATGGAGTGTGTAAGAGCTAGGAATATTAAAACAAATGCCCCAGTAAAAGTTGGCTACAATCATTCTATTGCCAACCTAATGACTACCACTGCATTACACACTGGCAAAAAAGTTACCTTCGATGAAATTAACCAGGAAATTATTACCAGTTAATTAAATGAATAATTTGAATGGATTATTAGAAAGTGCTGGTTGGTGATTATTGATTCTACCACTTTTTTTACTCCATTTTCAATTGATCATTGGCAACTGTAAAATTAATTGAGCATCCTAACAGATCACAAATTTATTAGTTCGAAACAAACATTATTCAAAAAACTAGAGAAAATGAAATTTAAATCAATTATTAATCTCATTGTTATTTCTGTAACAATAGGCCTAATCGGATGTAATTCAAAAGTTAAAGAAGATACCAATACAGCTCCTCCTATGGAAGAAAAAGATGAATATGTTAAATTAATAAGCAAAGAGGAGGAAAGGAAAGTTGAAGTATGGTTTGGAGAGGAGCTTTTTACTGCTTATATCTACCCTCTTGAAATGGAAAAACCTGTATTATATCCAATTAATGCAGCTGGAAATATTGCCATCACCAGAGGATTTCCACTTGACCCAAGAGCTGGAGAAAGAGTTGATCACCCCCATCATGTTGGTAACTGGTTTAATTATGGAGATGTAAATGGGTTGGATTTTTGGAACAACTCTTATGATATACCTGAAGAAAAGAAAGATGAGTATGGAAAAATTAAGCATACAAGCATTGTGTCATCCAGTAATGGAGAAAGGGGAGAATTAGAAATAAAAGCAGACTGGTTAGGTCCTAAAGGAGATATAATACTTAAAGAAGAAACTAAGTTCCTTTTTTCGGAAAATGGAAACTCAAGAATTATTGATAGAATCACAACCCTTACAGCCCAGGAACAAACAGTTAATTTTAAAGATAACAAAGAAGGTGCATTTGCCATCAGAATGGCTAGAGAACTGGAACTCCCTACCGATGAAGAGCTAATACTTACAGATGCAAAAGGAAATCCTACCGAAGTTGCCAAAATGGATAATACTGGTGTAACAGGAGATTATTTGAACAGTAATGGGACTACTGGTGGAGATGTTTGGGCAAAAAGAGCCAATTGGTGTAAACTGTTCGGACAGAAAGACGGAAAAACCATAAATGTAGTAATTATGGATCATCCAAATAATCCAGGGTACCCAACTTACTGGCATTCAAGAAAATATGGATTGTTTTCAGCAAATCCATTTGGTCAGGAAATATTTTCAAAGGGAAAAGAAGTTTTAAACTTCAAACTTGAGGCAGGAGAAAAAACTACCTTTAAGTATAGAATAATAATCAATACAGATAATGAATTGGGCAAAGAAGTAATTGACAAAGTTTCTTCAGATTTTGCCTCAGTTCAATAATTTCTAAAAAACTCCATTTATTTTGAAGCGAGTTTGATTTTATTCCAGTAATGGCAAGAAGATAATCCTTTCAATTTATGAAAATGATAATTAAAACTCTTGCCATTGCGGGAATTTTTTTTGCCTTTCATGTTACAGTAATGAAAATCTTTTACCTACCTATACCAAAGAAACAAAAAGTCATACTTCAATATTTTTATGTGAAACATGCTTGTGGAAATATTGATCAAGGTTGGTTTATTGATAATGACAGGAATATTTTGTAATAGGTTGTGGATAAATCAGTAGAGTTGATATTTTTCCGAATCTGGGTATTTAACAAATGATGAAATGCTTGAAAATTTGGGCCATGCTGTACGTACTGAAATCAATATAAATGAATAGGAATTATAGGAAATGCTCAGTTTGATTGATGAGACTAAATAGGGAAAATTATCAGATTCTAAACCGCTAGGGAATGATATTAAGGAAAAGATTCCCTAATTCTTGTAACCGTGGATTTCCCCATAAATTTTTAAACCGTTTAAGGTTAAGTTAAGATCAATCTCATCAAAAAGAGGTTTTAAAGGTTTTAATACTGATGATAATCCACCCGTAGCTATGATTTTTGTATTTCCTGGTAATTCTTTTTTTATTTCCTTTACCAAGTGTTCTATCAAGCCAATATATCCAATTAAAATCCCTGCCTGTAAAGCGTGAACAGTATTCTTCCCAATGGCGGATTCAGGAAGATCAAGGGGAATCTCAGGAAGTTGAGCGGTATTACTTGACAGTGCTTTCATGGCAGTTTTTATTCCTGGAGCAATGGAAACTCCTAATATTTTACGACCTTCATCAACAACAGTAAAAGTAAGAGCCGTTCCAAAATCTACCACTACACATGCACTTTTATACCGATGGACTGCTGCAAGGGCATTAGCCACTAAATCACTTCCTATTTCAGCCGGATTTTCAATCTCCAATTGAAGATTAGATATATTTTTAGGTTTTAAAATTAATGGTTGAATTCCTAAAAATAAAAACACCAATTCTTCAATAGTTTTGGTCAATCCGGGAACCACACTACTTATCACTACTTTTTGAATGTGATCCTTTTTAATATCGTTTTCTAAAAACTCAGATCTTAGATGTTTTTCATAATCGGAAACTGTCCTTTTCAGAGAAGTTTCCACCCTTATTTGTGGTTGCCACTTTTTCTCCAAATAGATGCCATAAACAATATTTGTATTCCCAATATCAATTCCTAAAAACCCCATATGCCATTTAAATTTTCGATTTAAACTGATCTCTAAATTTCTGAAGAGTCATCTTTTTAAATTCATTATTTTTCTATTAAGTAGTAATTCAAAATTAACCGTGTATTATTTTGCCGTGAAAGATTGATAGAGAGATTACTATTTCTCGGAAATAATAGCATGGGTGCTTAAAGTAGGATAGACTATTAAATCTACATGAAAAAGCTAATTCCCAGTACATCTTTTTATTTTGCATTAAAGCTTTGCAAGATACTCAAATAATGAATAGGAAAATTCTTCCTTTTTACCACAGTAGTAAAGAACTTAGGAAGTTGTAGAATCCTGAATTGATTGGGTTTTAGAAAATTTATGAACTGGAATAGCCCCGGAATTAAAATTGGGAACAAGTAGGGTAATTGTAGTGCCCATTCCAGGTTTGGAAGAAACCACCTTCTTCCCACCCAGCCTAGATAGCGTTTCATTTACAATGTAAAGACCTAAACCTGAACCGGCATTGTCAATATTGGCCTTAAAGAACATATCGAAGATTTTATCCTGATGGTTTTCTTCAATACCTTTTCCATTGTCGGTTACATTTATGGCAGCATTGTCATTACCTGCCTTAATATTTATAGCTACGTAAGGATTCTGTTTAGATAAATCTGCAAACCTGATGGAATTAGAAATCAGACTTTTAAGTATCATAAATAGGCGACTTTCATCAGAGTAAAAATCCTGATTTCCTGAAATATTTACATTTATTTTTATCTTACTTAAATCACCTTCTAATAAAAAGTTTTCAATTACAATTTCCGTAAGTTTTTCAAAATCAATTTTCTGATTCAATACCTCCAATCTAGAATTTTGACTATAATTAATGATATCTCTAATTATCCCATCAAGTTTTCCCAAACACTTTTCATTCATCTCCAAATACTGATGGACAAGATTAATATCTTTCTCATTTTTAGCAAGATTAACCAGCCCTAAAGCTGAAGCAATTGGTGCTCTCAAATCATGTGAAGTACTGTATACAAATTTGTCTAATTCATGGCTGAGTTTTAACATCTCTTCATTTTGAGCATTGATTTGAACATTTTTTTCTGTTAGTTCTAAATTTGCCTTCAATAAAGATTTAGTCCTTTCATCAACAAGGTTTTCTAAATTTACATTTACATCATTTAATTCCCTTGAAAGAGATTCTGCTCTATTAAAAGCATTTGAAAACCTTAAGGATAAAAGGAAGGACTGACAAAAAATGAATACAAAAATTCCAATGGAAAAGTAGTTACCAGTCTGAATTACCCCATTTGAATATAGTATATCATTAACCAAACTTAAAAACAGGAAATTAAAGCCAATGAAAAATATTATAGCTCCTTCTCTTTTCTTTATTATGGCAAAATAAAGTACTACAATTCCATATATCCCCATTCCAATGGAGAATATTTGATACCAGACTAAAAGCTTTGAATAAAATAAAGCAGAAGTAAATAAGACAACAATGGAGAATCCAATAGCTACTACCGCTGTGAATCTGATAATATTTTTTGATATCTCTTTTGGGAAGACATAATATGCATATGACGCAAAAGCAGGAACACAAAAGTAGAAGCTAAAATATTCCAACTTTATCACCCAGTCCCAATTTATGATAAAAATATTATTTATAAGGTATTCGCCAGTTGTGGTAATCCTCAAAGCCATTAAAAAACAAAAAAGACCAAAAAAGTATAGCGATTTATCATTTTTTCGCAAAATAAATAGCCCCTGATGGTATAGCCCAATAATAAATATACAGCCAATTAGAAACAATTCTAAAAACATCACATTTTCCCATCCACCCTGGATATCCTTTTGTAAGCCAATTTTAAAAGAATTTCTTATTCCTCCTTTACTATGAAAAAAATTCGAAACATGTAGAATAATATCGACTTCTTTAGCATTTTCCAAATCATAGTAGGTAACAAACGAAGCAAGACTGGGAACCATTTTATCCTTGCTTTTTCCTACAGTTCCAGAAGTGGCAATTTTTTTACCGTTAATAAAAACGTCCATTGCACTCCCCACCGTAGGTATTTTTATTCCCATTCTCTGGATAGAATCCGGTAATAAAATTTTCAATTGGTAAGTTGCATAACCCATTCCAGGTAATTCAAAACCGTTTTGGTAACCGTTATTCCAGGAAGAAGGTACTTTTATAATTAATGGGTGTATTTTTTCAACAAGGTAATCTTCTTGGGAGGGCGAAACAATTTTATTCCAATAGAATAACCATTCTCCATCTAGCTTTATAGCTCCATTTCTTTCAAAATTCCAATTTTGTAAATTTAGAATACCATTATCAGCAATAGGAGGCTTATTTTGGGAATACAACTCAACCCCACTAAAAAAATGGCATAGAAAAAAAGCAAAAAATAAAATTCTAAACTTCATCAAAAGTGGCTATTAATTCACATTTTCTAATTCTTTGGTTAATAATTTTGGTAGTTCAAGAACCAAAACCTAATTGAAAGGTTTAATATTATTTTTAAAAACAAATGGCAAACAATTGATTTTATTATTTAAATAAATACGTCTAGTAATTACATTAAAGCATTGATTTAAAGCCAATTATAAAAACCGCAACAATTGAAATATCAAATAATTGGAAATCCTTTCTTAACTGAAGTATCTAACGTTAAAGGTTAATGATTATTAATAAATAACCAATAAACTTATTTGCCTAAAATTTTAAAAATTGCAAAAATGCTAAATAATAAATCTTAATTAGGAATTATTTATTCCTAATATTCCCAAACCAAATAAAGTAGTTGAGTTTTAATTATTTAATTTTATAATCACTTTATCAGGCTCATTTTTTAATAGAAACATGGTATTGAGTTGGAGAAATGAATGATTTTAAAAACCATTATAAGAGGTTTCTGTATTAGATCAATTTTTGTGATATATACCTGAGAAAAGCCAACAAACTAAATTATAAGCTGAAACTACCATGGATAAGTTAAAAAATCCTGTTATTTATTTTTCTATCCTGCTATTACTATTTTCCTGCCGTGAAAATATAATAGACTTTACTGCTCCAACAATCCTTGAAGCTAAACTTGAAAATGTTTCAAGCACCACAGCTCGAATTTCAGGAAATATTTCTAATCTTGGTCCAAATCCCATTCTAGAACATGGTCATTGTTGGTCTACACTGGAATCACCTACCATTATGGATAGCCTATTTTCAATAGGAGCAAAAACAGATTTAAAAGGCTATTATTCTGAACTTAAAAACCTACTTCCTAATTCTACCTATTACGTAAGGCCTTTTGCAGCTACAGCTTTTCAGGTTTTTTATGGTGATGCTTTAGAGTTCGACACCTCTCCCGATTTAACTCCAGCTAAACTTGAAAAAACTGAAATATTATCAGTTTCTGAAAATAATGCTATAATTAAAACGAGCATTAAAGACCTTGGAGCAAACCCCATAATTAGTCATGGCCATTGCTGGTCGGAAAATCAAAGTCCTACCATTGACGATAATTCAATAAACCTTGGAGAACTAAGTAGTTTAGAGGATTTTCAAAGTCAACCTACTGGTTTGAGTCAAGCCACAATTTATTTTATACGTCCTTTTATTACTACTGTTTATGGTATAATTTACGGAGAAGAAATTAGTTTTATGACACCTGGTTGGAAAAGGATGGATGATGTTCCGTTTGATGCCCGATATGGGGCTGTTGGTTTCATAAAGGATAACATGATTTTTATTGGGACAGGAAATAGTTCGGATAATGAAACATTAAATGATTTTTGGAGATATGATATTCAGAATGGGACATGGGAACAAGTAGCATATTCAGCAATGGGAAATGTAACCGAAAGCACTGGATTTGCAATTGAAAATAAAGGTTTTGTTGGTACTGGTTTAGTAAATGGCAACTCAAGAAGAAGGTCCCTTTGGGCGTTCAATGACGAATTCAATTTTTGGGAATGGAAAGAACCATTACCAAGCTTTGATAGAAATTCTGCCATCAGTTTTTCTTCAGAAAAAATGGGATACCTTGGATTAGGAGAAAGAGCGAACAATCGATACTTAAATGATTTTTGGAAATATGATCCAGGTAAAAATAGTTGGGACAGATTAGAGGATTTTAAAGGAAAAAGCAGAAAGAATGCAGTATCATTTTCTATTGGCAAAAAAGGATATGTAGGCTTAGGAGAGGAAAGAAATGAGAATTTCTTAAATGATTTTTGGGAGTACGATATTGAAAAAGACGAATGGAATGAGATTAATTCTTTTCCTGGAAATAGAAGAACAAGTGCCTCGGCATTTGTAATCGGTGATAAAGCTTATGTATTCACTGGAATTGATTCGGAAGGAAATTACCATAATGACTTTTGGGAGTTTGACTCTAAAACAGGAAACTGGATCCAGTTAAATGACATTCCCGGAGATAAAAGACAGGAAGCAGTGGCTTTTGGCAATCAAAATAATGGTTTTTTAATTACCGGAAAAGGGGAAAAAGGCAATACTTTGGGTGATTTTTATATGTATTACCCAAATACTTTTTCTCAATAAAATTTATAGTTAAGGGAAAAATTCATGGAAACAAAGGACATCCCATCAGTTAATTCTCCCTTATAAAATACGTTATTAACGGAAATTGAAGGATTAAAATTTAGTTTTTCATTAATGGCAATTATATTACCGACCTTAGGAACAAAACCAAAATTATTGGTTATTTCTTTTATTTCAGAAGGCTGAATATTTAATGGAGGGGCTCCAGGTGTATTAAACACTGATTTAACCCTATATACCCCTATTCCAAGACTAACATAAGGATTGATATTTTTTATATCCAAAAAATACAATACAGATATAGTATAAGCAGTACTACTCCATTTTTTTGGAGCATTAGTCTCACTCTGACCCTTAAAAGAATTAAAAGTTATTCCTGCTTCCATAGCAGCAAAACTGTTAATGTAATATATTCCTTCTACCCCATATGCCAATCCCACCTTAGCCAGATTAGAAAATTTTCCTACAGGAAGTCCTATACCAGCTTTTAGCCCTAATTCATACTTTAGGCCCTTCTTTTCTTTTTTTTCTTCTAATTTCTCTGGAACAGCCTCCTCTTCTTTTGCAATTTGAATATTTTGGTGAAGTGAATCAATTACGACCTGCATCGAATCCATTTGTATTTCCTTATTCAAATAATCAAGGTATTGTTGAACAAACTTATGCTTTTGAGGACTATAAAAAACTATGCTGGCAATCAACATTTTCCATATTCCTTTTTGTTTCTCAGCCTTAATTGTTGCCACCCTCTTGGTAACTGTGTATTTATCGGAAAGTATTTTATGTGAACCATTAAACAAACTTTCGAAATATACCTCTATATATACATATTCACCATTTTTTACTTCCCCAGAAATAAGGCTTGTAAATCCGATAGATTGCTCCTGTTTTTTTAAATAAAATAAATCAAGATCTTTTAAATACCGAACTACCCGAACGTCTTTAACTGCAGTATAATCAAAATTATTAGGGTCAATATCATCTTCAATAATTACATCTTCATTTAAAAAAATCTGATTTGCAGAAGGTGAGCAACTATTTTCAATTAAAATATCTCTTGAATATCTACTTATATTAGGATTGGAAAGGGTATTCATTAATAATTCCAATTCCTTTACAAAAAGTTTTGCATCGTAGCGTATTTCATTTTTATCACTGATTGTAAGATCTTGGGAAAAGCTTAATTGACAGTCAATAACTATTAATCCTAGAATAAAGCAAAAATGAAACTTGAAGATATTTCTTAAATAACAAAAGTGGATGTTCAATTTATGAGATAATTTTTTTCAGAAGTTGAAGTTCAGAGCTTTAGCCAAAAATAACCAAGAATTA
>JAHQVQ010000361.1 GCA_019634305.1 Flammeovirgaceae bacterium
ATAAGTATTAGATAGATTTTAAACCTTTTTATTAAACTTGTTTTATTGCTTAAATAATTACCAAGTTGGATAGCAATACCAGTTCTTGCCTCAAACAACAATTGCTGGTATTCCAACATGTTAAACCCCTTTCTTAATACTTGTTCATCTGCGAGGTATTCATGTTCCGCCTTTATATCTTTCTGGAAAAGCCAGATGGCTGGATTAAACCAAAAAATGATTTTTAGAATTTCCAATATCAAAGTGTCTAAAGAATGATATTGATCCCGATGAACCTGCTCGTGCACTAGCATAGCATCTAGACATTCTTCCTTTAGTCCTTGATTTCCAATGAATAGAATATTAAAAAAGGTAAATGGGGATGCGTTCCATTTTAAAGTAACCACCTTAAATCCCCGAAGGTGATTCTTGTCCGATTTGAAATAATAATACATGAGGGTCGCGATCCCCAATAGTGAGCGGAGCAGAAATAATCCCACTCCGATGATATAAATCATGAAATATATACTAACTGAATTATTTGGAGTCACCTTCGAAAGTCCTTCCTGGACATTATAAGTTTCGTATACCGTACTATAAAATTGTGTGGTGTATACATTGGTTTCCAGGAGATTTCCAGAAGGAATAAATGGTAATGCAAGAGAGAATAGCAGGCAGGTCAAACCTATAAATCTGTTGATTTGATGGTTAAATTCATACCTGATGGTGACATTAAAAATCGCATAAAGCAAAATCAGGGATATGCTGGGTTTTAATAAATAATCAATCATCATTTTTTATCCTTAGCTTTTATTTGATCTTGAAAATGTTCAATTAACTCCTCCATTTCCTTGGTAGATATTTCTTCCTTGCTACTCAGTTCGGAAACCATGTTTTTGAATGAATTCGAGAAGTAATTTTTTATAAATGACTTCATGAAGTTTCTTGAATATTCTCCTTTTTCAATCAGTGGGTAATATTCATGGGTGTTAGCAATGGGTTTTCTTCCCACAAAACCTTTTTTTTCCAGAATCTTGAAAATAGTTGCCACTGTAGTATAGGCAGGTTTGGGATCATCATATTCTTTTACAACATCCCTAATCACTCCTCTTTCAATTGACCAGAGAATCTTCATTGCCTTTTCCTCTGCTTTTGTAAGCGCTAAATCCATTTTGTTTAAATTGTTATATGACAAAACTACTAACTATTTAGTATATCTACTAATATTTTAGTAAATATTTTTTCTTATGAAATAATCAACAAAAAAACTATGAATTGAAATCTCATCAGTAAAAAAATAAGTGAAGGAAATTTGAAAAATTTAGACTTAACTTTAATAAGGCAAATTGATCTATATTTTTTAAAAAATCAGAAAGTGATTCTTAATCATGTACACCGTTTTAAGTAGTAATTCAAAATAAACCATGTATTATTTTGCCGTAAAAGACTGATAGAGAGATTACTCTTTCTCAGAAATAATAGTACCCGGAGTGGAGCTCTGGTGCTTAATTTTTTGTTTATTCTAACAATTAACTATTTCTACCGCCAGGTGCCAAAGCCCGGAATACCAGTCACAGAAAGCTGAGAAGATAGAAAAGGTTCTGTATTCACTAAAATCATTAAGAGGGAATTACCAGCTACAATTGTTTATGAGGATGATGATATCATTGCCTTTGTTCCTCTTAAGCTTCAGGCTCCTGTCCATTTATTGATAGTTCCGAAAAAGGAAATACATACTATAAATGATGTATCGGATGATGACCTGATGGTTCTTGGAAAACTGTTTTTAGTCGCTAAAAAATTAGCAAAAGAAAATGGGATAGCGGAAACAGGCTACAGACTTTCTATAAACACTAATGAAGATGCAGGTCAATCGGTTTTTCACTTACATATGCATTTATTAGGAGGAGAAAAATTAGGTCTCATGGTTTCCCAAGAAGAATAATTTTTCAAGACTAGTATTTTTAAATTCATGCCTTACAGCATATCTAATGCAATGAAAATACACTTTTGATAGATATAAAAAATCTTTTAATTTTCCTTTAAACTAAAAATATAGTTTGATTTTTTTGGATTATATTCATTAAGCGTATATTTTTGAACTATAAATATAGTTCGAACTATTTTACTAGTTTGATTAAAGAGCTTAATTTTATATCGGATAAATAAGAATAATCGATGAAGGAATTGACAAAAGCCCAGGAAGAAATTATGCATGTCCTTTGGGAATTGGAAACAGCATTTGTAAAAGACATTGTTGCAAAATTGCCCGATCCTAAACCTGCTTATAACACGGTATCTACTATCGTACGAATTCTGCAAGATGAAAAAGGGTTTGTAGGACATGAAACTCATGGGAAGTTTCACAAATATTATCCATTAATTTCCAAGGAAGCTTATACAAAATCTTTCATGAAAGGTTTTGTTAAAAAGTATTTCAGTGGATCTTATCAGCAAATGATATCTTTTTTCACTAAGGAGGATAATCTTAGTGTGAGTGAACTTGAAAACCTGATTAATGAACTTAAAGAGAGAAAGTCATGAGCAACTATTTAATAGAACTTTCCATTATTCATACTGTATTAATAATAGGGTATTGGTTCTTTCTGAGGAAAGAATTACAGTATTCAAAAATGAGATTTTATCTATTGGGTTCTACATTTCTTGCAATCATTATTCCCTTACTTAAGTTGCCAAAATTTTTCTTTAGCAGCAATGAAATGATTTATGCAATTCCCATGGAAGCTGCTCCGGTTAATGCTATGACTATTGTGGCAAGTGATAATTCGACCTTCTTCAATTACGATTTTCTTCTTTGGATCTATTTAGGAATTAGTGTCATTTTTTTATTCAAATTTTTAAGTGGGGTTATCCATTTGATCAAATTAGAGCGAAAAAGTAGTTATGAACTTTTTAATGACACTTTCATCCGCAAGGTTCATGATATTGAAGGAAGCTTTACCTTTTTCAACTGGATATTTTTAAGCGATGAAATAGATAAAAATCAAGAAGGTTACCATGCTATTCTGAAACATGAAAAAGCCCATGCCGCTATGGGGCACACATATGACCTCATTTTCTTTGAATTATTTAAAGTCTGTTTTTGGTGGCTCCCTACGGTATGGTTTATTAATAAAGAAATTAAAAAAATACACGAATATCAGGCAGATGCACATGTGCTAAAATCATATGACATCAACCAATATTCGTCTATACTGATCAGTTCAACTTTGAAAACGAATGGACTGAGCCTGGCCAGCTCTTTTCATGATGGTTTAATTTTTAAAAGATTAAAAGCAATGAAAAAACAAGCAAAAAATGTGAGCTCCTGGAAATTGGGAGTTCTTGGTTCTCTATGTGCAATCCTATTTGTAGTATTTGCCTGCAGTGAAGAACTGGGCCAGGAAACAAATGAGATTTTAACCGAAAATCCCACAACAAAGTCCATAGCTGAGGCTGAAGTATTTACAGTGGTAGAAGAACATCCTGAATTTATTGGAGGGATAAATGCATTCTACGAGTATTTGTCAAATGAAATTAAATACCCAAAAGAAGCCAGACTAAATGGGATTGAAGGAAGCGTAAATGTGGAATTTGTGGTTGAAAAAGATGGTTCAATTTCAGAGGTAAAGGCTGTTAAAGGGATTGGTTCAGGTTGTGATATTGAAGCTGAAAGAGTGCTTAAAAATGCGCCATTATTCAAACCGGGTGTTCAGCGGGGTAAGCCAGTAAGAGTGAAAATGTCTATTCCTATAGTTTTTAAAATTGATGGGAATAAGACTAATTCGGATAAAAGCCCACAGGGAATAATTGTGGTTAATGAAGTAGAATCAAAAAATATGAAGCTCAAAATAGACGCCAGTTTCAATAATGGGGCATGGTCGGGGACAGTCTATGATGAGGAAGGTAAGGGACTTCCCGGAGCTAGTATTGTGGTAGTGGGAACCACAACTGGAACCGTTTCGGATTTAGATGGTACTTTTAAGGTGAGCACTAATGAATCTAATGATCTTCATATCAGTTTTGTAGGATATGAAAGTGTGAAATTAGCAGGGAATTAATTGAATTATCAGAAACCTTCTCCTCCCAAATACTTGTTAGGTTAGAACATTTATTTGGGAGGAAATTTCAAAGATTCTCACTGACTATACTTATTCGCAATAGCTTCCAATTGTTCCTGAATAAAAGTTTTAGTTAGCCATTTCCCTCTGACAGAAACACCTTCTATTTTTTTCATATTTCCAATATCATCGAGAGGATTTTCCGAAAGTAAAATCAAATCAGCAGATAGTCCTTCTTTAACTTTTCCAAATTTTCCGGTGGCGTCAAAAAACTCTGATGGGTTAACTGTACCTATTTTTAAGGTTTCAAAAGGGGAAAGACCAGCTTCAACCATATATCCCATTTCATGCTGTATAGAAAAACCGGGAACATTAAAAATCTGAGGAGCATCAGATCCTAAAAGTAATCCGGCTCCTTTTTCATGTAGGGATTTTATCAATTGCCTTCTGATTTTTAGAAATTCTTCAGCCATTTCCTGATTATAATTATTCGCTTTCAGGAATTGTTCTTTTCGGGTTATCCAATCCCTAATGGTACCTGGATTCATGTATTTCATTTCCTCTTGTTGTGCTAAGGTACTGGTGGGAATTGAAGAAGTAAATCTTTCTAAAAGGCTTTCTGTTGGCACTACCCAAACATCAGCACCTTTAGTTTTTTGTGCGAGTTCATCAATTTTTGATTGGTCGGCAAGGGGAGTAAAGTTAAAGCCAAAGAAGCCATTTTCATTTGGGTTTACATTTGCAGATTCAGGAACTAAGCCTTCCATATAACCATCTAGATGATCAATTGACCAATAACCTGATTCCAAAGCATGGTGAATTCCAACATCGATGGAAACATGACCTGCATATTTTATTCCCACTTCATTAGCCGTTTGAACAATGGCATCAAATACCTCAAGCTTTAAACCCGGATGGAGTTTGAGAAAATCATAACCAGCATTTTTTTGAGCAGTTACTTTTGCTACTGCTTCTTCTTCTGTTTTTACAGAATTCCCATTTAAAGAAGGTCCGGAAGTATAAATTCTGGGGCTCAGTATATCCCCGTTTTCAACTTCTTTTTGTAGTTTTAAATGGTAAGGATCACCCAGCATTCCCCTGATTGTGGTAATGCCATTCGATAAGTACAGAAACAAAGTTTCTTTCACCAGTTCATCATTTTCTTTGGCTACGGGAATATGAGCATGTAGTTCTACTAATCCAGGAGTGAGGAATTTCCCTTTTCCATCTATTTGGGTAACGTTTTCTTCAATAGTAAAAGACTGATGACCTGCAATTTTGGTAATTTTTCCATCCACAATTAAAACATCCTGATGTTCCAATATATCTTCGTTTTCCATAGCAATAACATTCACATCAATAAATGCGATGTCATTATCAGTTTTATCAGCTTCTTTATTTGATTCTGGTGTTTTAGGTTGGCTGCAATGGAACAGGAAAGGGATTAAAAAATAAATAGCTATCTGTTTCATAGGGATTAGGATTTGGTTGGTTTTCATGAAACAAGGTAATTAAAATATGGGCTGGGGGCAAGGGGAATTTTTCAGTTTTTAATAAGAATTATTCTCAATCCGAATTTTCTTTAATTCCAATAAAAATTAATTTGCATTAGATTTAGCGAATTGCATTTCAAGCAGGTATCTTTGCCCGCAATTTGAGTAATTAATGTAAGTGTAAGATAAAATGGCTGAGATTAAAGGAAGTATTGTTGCTTTAGTTACCCCTTTTAAAAATGATAACAGGGAGGTTGATTTTGAGTTGATAGAGCAACTTGTGGCTTTTCATGCAGAAAACGGAACTGCTGCTATTGTACCTTGTGGAACTACTGGAGAATCACCAACTATTTCTCCTGAAGAACATATTGCAATTATAAAACAGGTGGTAAAGTCGGCTAAAGGAACAGGTTTAAAAGTGATTGCCGGAACTGGCTCAAATTCAACTGCTGAGGCTATGGAATTTACTTCTGAAGCCCAGGAAGCTGGTGCTGATGCTTCTTTAATTGTAGTGCCTTACTACAACAAGCCAACTCCTTCGGGGTTAAAGGCCCATTTTTCCGAATTAAATAAACTTGATTTGCCTTTGGTGTTGTACAACATACCAGGGCGAACTGGCATAAATGTTTCTCCAAAGGTAACCATAGAAATTGCTGAACTTTGTTCTAATTTGATAGGTGTAAAGGCTTCTAATGGGAATTTAGAGGAAATTACTGAATTGGCCATTCTTAATAAGAGATTGTCAAAACCATTAAGTATTTTATCTGGTGATGATGCCCTTACTTTACCTATTTGTGCGGTAGGAGGATCGGGTGTTATTTCCGTTGCAGCTAATATTGTCCCTAAACTTATGAGTGAATTTGTGGGCAATATTAACAATGAAAATATGGAAAAAGCCAGAGATTTAAATTCAATCGTATTCAATTTTTCTAAAGCACTGTTGAGTTTTGGAGCCAATCCTATGGGAATTAAAGCGGTAATGAATCATGCAGGTTATGCAGTGGGTGGATGTAGATTACCTCTTACCAGTCTTGAGGAGGAGCAAACAAATGCACTGGTGAAGATTTGGGAAGAATTGAAAGAAAAACTAGGGTAATTCTAAAAAAATTAAATCAGGATTACTATCTTGCAAATCTGAAAAAATCAGCGAAAAGAAAATTGATGATCTAACTGTTGGATGGAGAATTTTGTAGTATCAGCACGGAAGTACAGACCCAATTCCTTTGAGAGTGTTGTGGGACAGTCACATATCACTACCACTTTACAGAATGCCATAAAAAGCAATCACCTTGCACAGGCTTTCTTGTTTTGTGGACCAAGAGGAGTGGGTAAAACTACCTGTGCTAGAATTCTCGCCAAGCTGATTAATACTACTGAAGAAGCTGCTTCAGAAGGAAAAGAACAAAATTTCGATTATAATATTTATGAACTTGATGCTGCTTCCAATAACTCTGTTGATGATATCCGAAGTCTTGTAGAACAGGTAAGGTATCCTCCTCAGGTGGGTAAGTATAAAGTCTATATTATTGATGAGGTGCATATGTTGTCGAATGCAGCTTTCAATGCTTTTTTAAAGACTTTGGAAGAGCCTCCTCCCTATGCCATATTCATTCTGGCAACTACTGAAAAGCATAAAGTTATCCCTACCATCTTATCCCGTTGTCAGATTTTTGACTTCAACCGGATTAGTGTTCAGGATATTGCCAATCATCTGTCCAGTGTAGCTGAAAAAGAGAATATTACTGCAGAAAGTGAGGCTTTATATTTAATAGCCCAAAAGGCCGATGGGGCTCTAAGAGATGCACTTTCTTTATTCGATATGATCGTCACGTTCTCCACAGATCGTCATATTGATTTTAAAACCACTATCAAGAATCTTCATATTCTTGATTATGATTATTATTTCAAAGTAACGGATGCCTTGCTAAAGGAGGAAGTTGCTGCTGCGCTTATTATTTTTGATGAAATTCTTAAAAATGGATTTGATGGTCATAATTTCATTGTAGGGCTTTGCGAACATTTCCGAAACTTATTGGTGTGTAAAGATAAGGTGACTTTACAATTGCTTGAAGTTGCGGATAATGTGAAAGGAAAG
>JAHQVQ010000005.1 GCA_019634305.1 Flammeovirgaceae bacterium
AGCACCCCGGAAGGCAAGGCGACTTCCGATCTAACGCACTATCGTTCCGAGGCGAATAAATTGCGTGAGCGCCTTGCGGGTGGTGACCCCACGGTTGATCCGCGACAATTGGAACAGTTAGACGGCATTCAGCTTAAGCGGAGCAAAATCTGGCAATTGTATTGGGGAAATTTAAAATCACTTGAGGAGGAAGGCAAAGTTAAATTACCTTTTATACCAGATTATTCTTCGAATAATGCCCATGTCTTTTACTTGGTTTGCCAAAATAAAGAGGAAAGGAACAATCTAATATCCTATCTGAGAAAAAAGGGAATTATGGCAGTATTTCATTATTTGCCATTGCACAAATCGCCTTACTTTAAGGATAAATATCAGGGAAATCCCCTACCAAATGCTGTCAGGGTTGCTGACTGCCTGGTGAGACTTCCATTATTCTATGAACTTTCCGAAGGCAATGTGGAGAGAATTTGTAATGAAATAAAATCCTTTTTTGGTTGATGTTATTCCACTATCTCGAAGTTGCCTTTCAAAGTTTTAACATTAAAAGGCATATATTGGAATTTTATGGCTCTTTCTACCTTACCAAATTTCACCATAGAATAAGTTTCATGAGAGCCACAAAGATCATAATACAGCTTATGGATTTTAGGTTTTCTGACCAGATCAGCCATTCCATGGACCTGCATTTTAATATGCCTGAGTCCTTCACCACTTGATAAACCAAAGAAATGGAAATGTGCTCTTTGGGAGGTAACTAGTGTGCGTTTTTTATACATTTCTTCATCGATGAGCAAGGGGGAGTAACCCTCCCCATTAACATGTTCATGGAATTTTTTGAGCATGTAATAAAGTGAAACTTTTGCAATTTCATCTTCCTTGTAACTACCACCAATATCCGAATGAACTCCGGGAAACCAGACTTCATGTATCTTTTGTTCTATGGATTGATGATTTTTATCTTCAATCTGATTCATTAAAGAAGGTACAAATATTCGCCTTGTTTCATCCATTGCTAAAAGGTGAACAGCTCTTTTTATATTTTCAGCAATGTAATTATCCGTAAATAAATCTGCTTCTTTTCTTCCTAAAAACCGCTGAAGATTATTAACTAACCCAAAAGCACTTACTGTATCCCATACTCCCACAAAATCAACTTCTACCTGATGGGGAGATCCAGAAGTATCCATTTCATATTTTCCTATAAACTGTTCTACCACCTTAGTTGCCTTATTTTCCCTGGCTAAATAGTCAATTTTTATGGACCTTGGTACTCCATCAATGCAAATCTTACCAGCAAGCATTCTTGCAGCTGCAGCTCCTCTGCTGAAACCAAAAATGCAGATTTTATCTCCTTTTTGCCAGTCTTGTACAAACCGTACGTAAGCTTTTTCCACAATTTCTTCTACTCCTCTACCTGTTGCTCCACCAATAAGATTACCAAAAAAACCATTGTCATCATCATTCCCAACACCCCGGTGATACCTTACAATCTGTTTTTCTTCATCATTCTTTAGAATTCGCTGTAATTGTACAATGTTAGTTACCAAACCATCCAAGCCAACTCCGGTTTCATCATTCCAGGTGCCGTCTATTAAAATGATATGTTTTCTTTCCTTTTCCTGAGCATTAAAATTTTTCGTGTACTCTAAATGAATCGCTTCCAGATTCAGGTCTTGATCGATCATAGGTGATGCAGGTAGTGTTTTTAGTTTAAAAAGTAAGAAGATTAAAAATTTCATTGAATATAGGGAAATGAGGATTTAATGCAAAATTTACCCTTTGTTTGGTTGGAAATCCAATGAATATTTATGGATTAGAACAGGTAATCCTAAGGGAGACTTTTAAAGTAATCTTCTTATTATTTTTTAATTAACAAAAGTCTGAGAGACTCTTTTGGATTTGGTAAAGTAACTTCCAACCATCATGGAATAAATACCAACATACAATAATCCACCACTAAGGTTTTTCCCTTCCAAAAAGATATTTCTTTTATTTAAATAATCGATAAAGACAATAGATAAAACTTTTGAAATAATAAAGAAACCTAAATAGGCTAAATATGCGAAGGGAAATTTTTTTCTCTTTTTAACGAAAAAGGGAAAGATAATAATTAACCATATTACGTTAATTAGACCAATTGTGAAATCGGAAATTACAAAAATGCGCTTATAAATGGATTCATCAGTTGCTAAAAATTCAACCTTATCCAATTCTATTATTAAGATTAGGTATTGAATAAACACAGAAACATTTGTAATAATAGAAAGTAAAATTATCCCTCCAATTACATATAACCAACCACCAATTGGTCTTGCCATTGGAGGTTGGTTGGAAATATCTAAAATATTTTCTTCCATTTAGGCTAAAGCAATTAGGAAAATCAATGGAAAAATAATACCCACGGCTGCGAGTTTCCAGCCTCGGTTTTTAAAACTTGATTGTCCTTTGGATATGAACATTCCCGTGATAGCAATGGTAAACATGGCAGCTCCAAAAATATCGGAATAATAAATCCACCATTGATCGGTAGTGATATGAAGTTGAGTCATTTGGCCCAATACAGGAGTTTGCATGAATCTGCCTACTTTTCCCTCTCCATTTGCCAGGTTTATTTCCACATCAGTATCGTTGTAGGAAATTTTAAGCATATCTTCATTTACCCCATATCTTTTCAATTTATCCTTGATATTGAGCATTACAGTTACATTTTCAATGAATTTATCATTAATATCGGCTGTGTTGCCAGGAATTTTTACGGTAACTTCTTCAGTAGAATATTGATACTTTATCGGATGCCAAACCCTTCTATGGTTTAGGAAAATTCCTGAAAAGGAGAAAGATATAATGAGGCCAAGGTAAAAATAGGCAAGGTCCCTATGGATATTTCTTGCATTTAGTTTCATCTGTTTATTTCAAAGGCTTTTTTGAAATTATTTTTAATAGCAACAAAACTAGAAGAAATGACCTTAAAGAGAAATAAAAATCGATCAACTATTCTATTTATTGAATGAAGTTTTTAGGATAGCCGGGATTGGTTTTATATTTACTGTCAAAAAAAATCAGAATGAAAATAGACAAAGAATTACATGAAGTGCTTTATTTCCGAATGGAACGAACCATGCGTAAGCTAAAGGAATATACTAGGCAAGTCTTAAAAGAGAATAAGTATGGGATTACTATCGACCAATGGATTATTCTAAAAAGGATAAGTGAAGATGAAAATGGACTCAGCCAAACGGAAGTTTCTAATTCTACCTTTAAGGATCCGGCAGCTATCACTCGAATAATTGATCATTTGTGCAAGAAACAATTGGTGGAGCGTCATCCAGTAGAAAATGATCGAAGGGCACATAACTTAGTTCTAACTAGATTAGGGAAGAACCTTGTTGTTGAAATGACTCCAATAATTCAGGCTATCAGGGCTAAGGGAATTGAAGATTTGAAGGTGGAGGAAGTGGAAGCTTTAAAAATTAATCTGGATAAAATTTATCATTCTCTTGATAAATAAAATATTTACTAATATATTTGATATATCAATTATTTATAAATCAAGTAATATGAATATGATTATACCTTTAATAATAGCTTTATTCTCTTTTCGAACTTCAGCACAGGAACAGTTGATAGTGGAAAAGATGAAAATGAGCTATGAGGTGAAGAATTCTTCTATCATTATTTCTCTTTCTGCTCCAACAGAAGGTTGGTTGTTAGTTGGCTTTAACGATAAAAATGACATAGTAGGAAGTGATCTGAAAATGGTTAGGGTGAGGAATGGAAAAATTGAGGCTGAGGACAGGTTTGTAAAAGGTTTGGGCGACTATCCACCTGATTTACAACAAGGTGGCAAGGAAGATATTCAAATTGAAAATGGATATGAAAGTAATGGTAAAACCAATGTTACTTTTTCTATTCCCTTGCAAAGCGCTGATAAAAAAGACTTCCAACATCAGTTGGGGGAATATTTCTGGCTGGTAATGGCCTATTCTATAGAGGATGATTTTGAACATCATTCTTTCATGAGAAAACATTTAAAATTCCAATTTAAGTAGTTTTTCATCTATTTAATTGATATATCAAAAATTGTAAAATCAAATTTATTAATATACCTATGAAAAAAGTAAATCTAAAATTATGGATGTTGGCATTAGCCAGTTTTTGTTTTTTAACCAATCTTAATGCTCAGAATATGAAGAAGGAAATTGAAGCTACCATTTCGAGCTATGCCAAGGGAGGAGATAATCATGATACTAGGTTATTGCAAATAGTATTGCATGAAGACTACCGTTTAGTTTGGAATGACAAAACCAAACCAGATTTATTCATTGCCGATAAAGCTACTTTCATTGGAAATATAGAAAAAAAGGTTTGGGGTGGTGATAAAAGAAAGGTGGATATTAAAATAACTGAGGTTTTTGATGATAACAATGCATTAGCAAGAGTCACCATGACTGGTGCAAAAGCAGATTTTGAGTCAGTCTACACATTGGTGCGGCAAGGAAATGAATGGAAAATTCTACATGAGTTGGTCACTGCAAAATTTAAGCAGTAGTCTATTAAAGTTTTTTAAAAAAGGCTGATCAAGCTGAAAAGTTGGATCAGCCTTTTTGAATTTTAAGAGAAAATGATTTGAGATTTAAGCCAGGGTAAATCTTTTTCCAGGGAGCGCTTTTACCAAACCTTTAAATTCCATTTCCAGCAACAAGGCTGATAATTGGCTCATTGGGATTTGAGTTTTCAGACTTAGCATATCTATCTGGGTTTTTTCTTTAGCCAGCCAGTTTACAATATTGGCTTCATCCATGGTGAGTTGAAGATTGATCTTTTTGGGAGCTGCTTCACCGGTTTCCCAGTTCATCATGTATTTAACGTCCTCAATGGAAGTCAACAAATGCGCTTTGTGTTTTTTGATAAGATGATTACATCCTTCAGAAAAGGAATTGTTTACATCACCGGGAACTGCAAATACTTCAATATCATAAGAATTGGCAATTTCTGCAGTGATTAATGCACCACCTGATGCAGCAGCTTCTACCACAATGACCAAATCGGACATACCTGCGATTATCCTGTTTCTTTCAGGAAATTTAGGAGCATCGGGTAAAGTGCCAAATTTGTTTTCTGTGATTAATCCGCCATTTTCCAACATCTGAATAGCAGTGTTTTTATGCACAGCTGGATAAATTTTGTCAAGGCCATTCGCCATCACCCCGATGGTGGGGATATCATTTTTTAAAGCCTCACGATGTGCGCAAATATCTATTCCATAGGCCAATCCGCTTATGATGATGATATCTTTGAAAAGCTTCAGTTCCTTCATCATGTTTTCAATAAAACCCAACCCATAAGGAGTTGCTTTTCTAGTGCCTACAATGCTGATAACTTTGGTTGCATTTAGGAGGGTATTCCCTTTATAATAAATAAGTGCGGGAGCCGTAGGAATATTTTTAAGTCTTTCTGGGTATTTTTTATTGGTGTAGAATAGGAGGGATGCCCCAAACTTTTCTGCCTTTTTCAATTCTTCCTCAGCTATTTCAAAACAATTTTTATCTTGCAGGTATTCTACAGTTTTTGGCCCAACTCCGGGTATCTTTAATAATTTCCCTTTTGGTGTTTTAAAAACTGCTTCGGCTGAGCCACAATAACTTACAATCTGCTTCATATTTACATTTCCAATTCCTGGAATGAAATTAAGTGCAACTTCATACAAATTATTTTCGGTGACTTCCATTGAAAAAGTGATGTTCTGGTTAAGGTGATTTATGGTAGTTTAAGCACCGGTGCTCCACACCGGGTACTATTATTTTCGAGAAATAGTAATCTCTCTATCAGTCTTTTACGGTAAAATAATACACGGTTAATTTTGAATTACTACTTATAAATTTAATAATTCAGAGAATTCCTTTCTTGACTTATGTAAATTCTATGGGATTATAAACCAATTTAGCTTTTTTACTTCTTTCTTTTTCGGTGTCAGTTTGTAGCGCACAAATAAATTGATTAGTATTTTCCAGCCAATTGAAAATATCAGCCAGGCTCCTGTTTAAATGTGCTTTTATTTCTGATTCTGTTACATCAGCATAAAATCCGGTGTCCTTATTTTTTTCTTTCGGACCAATTAAAATCTGATTATGCATTAAAAAAAGTTTGCTTGTAAAGGGAATAGATTTTTTTGAATGAAAATTCTGTGTACTAACGGGGGAATTGCAGAAATGGTAAGTTCAAGTAAGGTTTAATTGGAAAATTTATGGTTAATTCTCAATGAAATTAAAACAAAAATGTAATAGTAGAAAATGTGGGCTATTACTCAGGATTAATATTCTTTAGTTTGGACAGCATAATAATATCCTGTTTGTCCTGATTTCGGTTAGCATATTTTTTCATGGAGATAAGATCTTCTAGTGCCACGATATAAACTTCAACTTCTTCTATTTTCCTAATTTCCCTGTTTTCCCACAAATGATTGAAATCAAAAGGCGCATCAATCAAAACATCAAGGTTCATATAATCGGAAAGGGTGTTGTAAAAAGAATAGGCAATCATATTTTTATTTTGGACTACATCTTTCCTTTTTTCTTTATCCAAAAGCATTTCCAGGGTAATAGGGGCGTGTGGCTGATAGGCCAGTTCCTTCACTGCTTTATTGAAATTGGCAATATTTACCTGATTAAAATCCAGTAGCAGATCGATATCGGCAGTCATTCGTGGTATTCCATAAATATTTACAGCCAATCCTCCACAAACCAGGTACCTGATTCGATTTTCAAATAATTTCCGGAAAAGGTTTAAATATTGCATTCTGCTAGTATTTAGAAGAGGAATTTCTTAGTCCAGATAACGTGTTTTATTTGAAAAACTTTACTTCTTTAAAAATAATCTAATTTTTTGGAAATCATCCCTTCATCCCAGCCTCCACATTTTTGGTAATCTCAATAAACTGTTCTACTGAAAGGGCTTCTGCTCTTTTGCCATAAATTTCATCTTCTGTGATTTCCTTGGGAATCCCCAGGCTTTTCAGCGCATTTCTAAGTGTTTTTCTCCTGTTATTAAAGCCTTGTTTTACTATTCTGGCAAATAGTTTTTCATCACAACCCAGGTGCTCTCTTTTATTCCTTTTTAAGGAAATTACTCCGGACTGTACTTTTGGTGGAGGGTTGAAAACTTCTGGGGGAACAGTGAAATGATATTCAATATCGTAATAGGCTTGTAGCAATACACTTAAAATTCCATTAGTTTTCCCACCGGGTCCGGCATTAATTCTTTCAGCTACCTCTTTTTGAAGCATACAAACTACTTCTTCTATGATGTTCCTATTGTCTAAAACTTTAAAGAAAATCTGGGAGGATATGTTATAGGGAAAATTGCCAATAATACCATATTTTCCAGGGAAAATAGTATCGATCTGCATTCTTAGGAAATCTCCTGAAATAATATATTCATCCTTAAACTCAAAGTTTTCTTTGAGGTAGGCTACGGATTCCTGATCTATCTCTACTACTTTAAAATCTATATCCGGATTTTTGATTAAGGTTTTGGTTAAAACTCCTGTTCCGGGGCCTATCTCCAATACATTTTTGTACTCATTGTGCATGGAAAGTTGGTCCACAATTTTCTCTGCAATTTGATTGTCTTTCAAAAAATGCTGTCCGAGTTTTTTCTTAGGCCTTACATATCCCATTTTCCTGTGTAGAGTTTTACGATTATTAATATATTTGGCAAATAAAGCAAGAATTATGGTACCTCCAGTGAATTTTTCTAAAGAAATTGATAGTACGCAAAGCCTGGTTGTTCTTTGTGACCAACTGGCTAAAGCAGAATCCTTCTGCCAAACTCCCACTGAATTCCAATATATTCGAAAGCAACACGAAAATGGGAATCAACTTGTAGTCCTCAATCGCTATAATGCCTTTGTCTTTTTTGTAATCATAAATACAGAGGAAGGCGGATACAAATTGAGGGAAAAATGCAGGAAGCTGGGAAATGAAATTCAAAAGATTGCTGAAAAAGAAAACCTGGAATGCCTTCAGCTAAAAAATGAGCAGGAAATTGAATCTTACTTTCTTGATTTGTACGAAGGACTTCTGTTGAGCAATTACCATTTCGGAAAATATAAAAATGAAAAGAAAAGAACTTATCCAGAGAAGTTGTCAATACTGGATGGAGGATTTGATATTCAAAATGTGGCCTCAGTAGCCCATACTGTAAAGGGTGTTTTTGCCACGAGAGATTTGGTAAATGAGCCTGCAAGTTTTTTAACTGCACAGCAATTTGCCAAGAATATTGAAGTACTGGGCAAGGCTTCCGGCTTTGTGGTGAATGTATTGCAAAAGAAGGAGATTGAAGCCGAGAGAATGGAAGCATTACTGGCTGTTAATAAGGGTAGCGTTGATCCCCCCACTTTTTCAATTTTAGAATATTCTCCTGAAAATGCTATAAATGAAAGACCTTATGTTTTAGTCGGCAAGGGAGTAGTTTACGATACTGGAGGGCTTAGTCTGAAGCCAACTGAAAACTCCATGGACATTATGAAATGTGACATGGCGGGAGCTGGAGCTGTGGTAGGAACTTTTGTAGCTATTGCCAAAAGCAAATTACCTATAAAAATGATTGGATTAATTCCAGCAACAGATAACAGACTGGGGGGAAATGCTTATGCACCGGGTGATGTGATTGGTTCCAGGAAAGGATCAACCATTGAAGTGGCTAATACCGATGCAGAGGGGAGACTGGTAATGGCAGATGCTTTGGATTATGCGAGAGACCTTGACCCTAAACTTGTTTTTGATTTGGCTACTTTAACTGGCGCAGCCATTCGAGCCATTGGGCAATATGGGATTGTCTATATGGGAAATGCTGATAAGGAAACCAAAAATGGACTTGAAGAAGCGGGGGAATCAGTTTTTGAAAGATTAGTAGAATTTCCCTTATGGGATGATTATAAGGATGAGTTGAAATCGGGAATTGCTGATATTAGAAACCTGGGAAGTAATGCAGCAGGCGCTATAACTGCAGGGAAATTTTTAGAACATTTTGTAGACTACAACTGGGTTCATTTTGATATTGCCGGACCGGCTTATCGTTTGAAAGAGGATAGTTATAGAGGACAGTTTGGGACAGGTACCGGAGTGAGATTGTTAGTAGAGTTTTTCAGGAAACTAGTAGCGGAAAAAGAAAACAATTAGAAATTTTTTCACCAAAACAAATATACCTTTTTAGGTTTATATATAAATGAAAATGGACAATTCAAATACAAAGAATAAAACAAAACCCAAAATAGGAATTACCATAGGCGACTTTAATGGAGTTGGTCCTGAAGTAATCATTAAAGCATTAGGAGATTCCAGAATTTCAAATATTTGTACACCAATTATCTATGGTTCAGGAAAGATCTTAACTAAATACAAAAGGGCGCTCCATATTGAAAAATTCAGCTACCATCAATTTAATGAAAATAGCTATATTAATGAGCGGAAACCGAATTTGATTAACTGCTGGCAGGAAAATCATGAAATTGATCCTGGCCGGTTGACCAATGAAGCTGGGAAATCAGCATTTTTAGCTATAAAGAAATCTTCTGAGCATCTAAAAAGTGGCTTTATTGACGCTGTGGTTACCTGCCCAATTAGTAAGGAAAATATTCAGAGTGAGGAGTTTAATTTCCCTGGGCATACTGAATATTATGCTGCAACTTTTGAAAGTAAAAACAGCTTGATGATGCTTTGTAGTAAAGAATTAAGAGTAGCTGTAGCAACCGGACATATTCCACTGGAAAAGGTTAAGGAAAGTATTACCAAGGAACTTTTAACAAAAAGACTTAAGGTTTTGATCAAAACTTTAAAAGTAGATTTTGGTATTCTTAAACCGCGAATTGCTGTTTTAGGGTTAAATCCACATGCAGGTGAAGGAGGACTATTAGGAAAGGAAGAGCAGGACATTATTTCTCCAGCCATATCAGATTTTAAAAACAGAGGAAATTTGATTAGTGGACCATTTCCGGCTGATGGATTTTTTGGAACTTATTCTTTCCAAAAGTATGATGCCGTTTTAGCCATGTATCATGATCAGGGATTGATTCCTTTTAAAACTATAGCATTCGATACTGGTGTGAATTTTACAGCAGGCTTACCAATTGTAAGAACCTCCCCAGATCACGGAACTGCATTTAATATTGCAGGATTGAATAAAGCCAGTGAAACATCCCTTAGAGAATCCATTTATTTGGCCTGTGATATTGTGAGAAACAGGCAAAATGTAATTGAAAATCAGATTAGAGTTGACCTTTCTAAAACTGAAAAAGAGAAAATGAATTAATGATACTATATACTATTCACTGAATAATAACCAGTGGTTTGGGTCTAAAATAATTTCCTTAGGAGGGTGTTCAGGGCTGATCTCAAAAGTTTGGACACCCTCTTTTAGTTCTATTTTATGAATTGATTCTGTCAAATTTCCCTCAGCATTTTTGGAATCTATACTAATCTCTATAGGTGTTTGGTAAGTATTCCCTGCTTGTAGTTGAGTAATGGTAACAATTGGTTTTTTTTCTTTTTTGTTAAATTTCCATTTTAATTGAAGTTTAGGCTGACCAGGCTGATAAAACCATTGCTCAAAAATCCGACTCAAATCCTTTTCAGAAACTTTTTCCATGACTTGTTGAAAGTCACTTGTTAGAGCATTATCCCATTGAAAATCTGGTAATAAGAGCCAATCCCTTCCCAAAAGGCATCATCCCCCACTACAAATCTTAGTATATGTAAAACCCAACTAGCCTTCTGGTAGGAATTTGTGTTTAATACTTCCATTAAACAATTGGGTTAGAGTTGGATTCGTTATATTCTAATATTTTTTGCTTATCATCCTGCATCCTTTCCATCATTTTGTCTCTTCCATAAGTAAATTCGAAATACAAATGGGTAAAATAAGTGGCAAATCCTTCGCTTAGCCATACATGATCCCATTCTTCTTCTGAAGCAGAATCACCAAACCATTGATGGGCAATTTCATGGGCTATTAAAGCTTCGGATTCACATTTTCCACTTACAGAACCTTCATAATAAAAAATATTCCCGGCATTTTCCATTCCACCATATTGTGTTTTGGATTGAACATTAGCAAGTTAGGCAAAAGGATAGGGACCAATATGACTATCGAAGAATTGGAAGATCTTCACAGCCTGTTCATAATCATAAAATCCTTCATTTTTATTCTGTGGATAAACCCAGCTTACAATGGGAATTGAATTAAATTTCCCGAGGTATTGAATAGCAAATTTGGCTACACCTATTACCATTCATTACCTTGGTAGAAAGCGGTACTTCATTTTTGTAGTGAGTAAGTTTTTTGTTTTCTTTTAATATGCTTTCTTCTTTTTTTAAGCCAGTAGCCACTATCTGGTAATGTTGCGGAGCAATTACTATGAATTCACAAGTAGCCTTTTCATAGGGATGATCAATACAGGGTAGCCAGTAATGTGCTCTATTTGGCCAATTATCTCCAAAAAAGGTTCTATCCCTATACATATTGTTGGATATGATTAAGCCATCTTTCGGTATTCCTGAATAATTTATTTTAATAAATTCAGGTTTAGCATTTTGGTCAAATTTTAAGGTAATTATATCAGATTTGTGTGTGTAGGTAATTAGTTTTCCGTCCTTATCAGTGATTTTTTCAATTTTCATCCCAATGTTTTTATCCCAGCTTTTTGATGATACCAGATCAAGTTGAAAAGAGCTTACTGAATCGGGTTTGTATTTTACGGAAATAATTGTTTCACCATTAATTTGATCTTTTTCATCAAACAATTCCAATTGAAACTTGTAGTGTAAAATATCAATATTCTTGTTCTTAGGATAAGAGCCTTTAGCAAAGAGAAAAATTATACAAATATCTCTTTATTTCCTACAACAAAGAAGTTTAATAAACGTTTCCTGCCTATATTACCCACTTGGGATTTTTTAATTTTTTTTGTGAAATATTTTTTTATCTGCTTGTTTCAAGTCGAATTTTAAATCAAAATCAATTTTCTATTGTTGTAATAATGCAATTCATATTTTTTTAACTTTAATAAAGATGAACCCATGATGAATGCCGATACCATCACCTTTTTTACTCTGGGAATTTATAAACGTCAAAATCTTTTTTCGAATGATATTTATAAATCGTATGTAATAGAGCACCTAAAGCTTCTGGAGAAGACAGGAATGGTGAAAGTTTATGGGTTTTGTATTATGCCTACCCATGTAAATATTATCTGGAAGATTTTGAAACAAACCGGAAGTAAGGAAGAGATGCCTCATGTGAATCTGATGAAGATGACCTCTTATAAGTTTTTAGTGCATTTAAGAGAGAATCATCCCTCAGTATTAGATCGATTTTGGGTAGATAGGTTTTTTCAAAAAATACAATTTTGGCAGAAAAGCGGTGTTCCTCAAGAAGTCTACACCAAAGAAGAATTAGACCATTTGCTTAACTATATTCATCAGGAGCCAGTTCAGGAATCTCAACTTGATGTTACTGAAGCTGAAAACTATACTTATTCTTCAGCAAAATATTACCAAACAGGGAATGATGAATGGGACTTAATTACAAATTACAAAGCTGAATTTGCTATAGAAAAGGAGCTGGTTTAAATAAATCTGCTTTTTAATTCTGGTGTTGGAATTCGGCAGGTATCCTCTTTGCCAAACCATTTATAGCGATTATTGGCAATTATATTATAAAAAAAATCTCTAATAAATGTTGGTAGTATATAAAAAATATAGAGGATTGGCCATAAAGCATCCAGTCCTTTAGCAATTTTCAAAGCAGCGGAAGATCTATTATAGACCTTCCCATTTTCCAGATAAATAATAGTATTAAAATCTTCGGTTGGTAATTTGAATTTTTTTAAGATCTCCTGGCCTTCTTCTGATTGTAAGGAAGTGAATTTAAATTTTGCCTTTGAATCTCGGTCAATAATGAAATTGACGCTGGAATTACATAGATTACAAACCCCATCAAATAGAATAATTTTTTGTAATGAAGTAGTAGTTTTGATCCCTCCCATATCAAAATTTTATGGTTGTTTAGTTTTAGATGGTTTTCCAAAAGTAACTATTCTCCTTCCAAAAATGTTCCTTTTTTAAACTAACTCTTTCTGGGAAGAGATGTACTCCATTCCTTGTTTTAAATCTTTAAAGATCTTATAAGGGGAATATGGTTTTTGTATTGCATATATACTATAAAGAACTGTTCTTTGAATGGAGTTAGGGATAATTGAAATTGTACATAGTACCTTTTCTATAATTAAGTCTTTATTTTCCTTGATCCACTGAGCCTGTTTTTTTCTTAGTTCAAAAGGAAGGAAGAAAGTATAAGTTGCATCTAAAATAATAAATACCTTTTGATCTGATGAAATTACACTATTCTTAAGCTCGATAAGGTAATTTTCAAACTGATCAAAATCAGGTTTAATACTTGCAAACTTTACGTAGATAATATTTTTTTCTCTTAAACTAATATTAGCGTAACTGGTTAACATAAGCTTTTTTGTTTAGTTATGGTTTGTTATTTGGTTTATTTTGTTTTTACTACAACTCATGGACTAAATCGCTAATTTTACAAGTCTGCTTTTCTTTTTTGTTTATTTAATTCCCAATTTATACATCATTGAACTTTTTCAAGATAAGATAGTAAAATATCACTTTAACAAGCAGGAATTATTGTATTTTTTTAATGTTCAAATGAGGTAATAAAACTTTTTTATAGTAATTTTTATGGTTTTGGTAACTTTTCGAAAACTAAATCGTCTTGAGAATTCAATAATTTTTTTGTAAATGAAGGCTGTTATACTCACACATCTTTTATTATTATTTTCAATCTGTTGTAATGCCCAACTTAATTTTATAAAAGGAAAAGTAATAGATGTCAAAACCAATGAGCCTCTTGCATTTGTGAACATTGTGATAAATGAGGCCAGAAAGGGAACAACCACCAGGATTGATGGTTCATTTTCATATTCCTCTTCCAGACCAATTGAAACTATTCAATTCAGCTATGTAGGATATGATCCGCTTAAGATAAATGTGGATAATTATAGAGCAAAATACCCGAAAGTTGATTTTAATAATCTTACTATAAAACTTGATAGTAGAATTAAGGCTTTGCGGCAAGTAGATATTTTGGCTGGTGAAAATCCAGCACATAGAATAATAAGATTAGCTGCTCAAAATAAGAAAAAGAACAATCCTGAAAAAATAAAGTCATTTTCTTATAAATCATATAATAAGTTTTTTATCACCGGCCTTGAAGAAAGTGATAGTTTGCCGAAAATTAAGAAAGATTCGACCCAAATAGCTGAATCGGAAAAAGCAAAGGAAACGGAGAATTCAGTATCAGTTTCTTTTGAGGAGGAGGAAGAGGTTAGAGAGAAAAAGAATAAAAAGAAAAATAAAAGAGAGAAAAATCCTAAAGATGAAGAAGAGGAGGAAGAAATAGATATGGAAGAATTTCTTGAAGATAAGCATTTGTTTTTAATGGAATCTGTGACGGAAAGGAAGTACTTGTTTCCGGATAGGAGTAAAGAAACAGTATTAGCCAATAGAGTTTCTGGGTTTAAAAATCCCTTATTTACTACCATGGCTAACTCATTTCAGCCTTTTTCTTTTTATGATGATCAGATTAAAATAATGTTTCAATCATATTTGAATCCCATTAGTAAAGGCAGTTTTAAAAAGTATTATTTTACTCTGGAAGATTCTATTTACAAAGATCAGGATACGGTTTATGTGATTAGTTTTGAACCTAAAAACCTGAATTTTGAGGGGTTGAAAGGCTTTCTTTATATTAATACGAATGGATATGCGATACAAAATATTAAGGCTGAGGCAGCTAATAAGGAGCAAACTTTTGTGATTCGAATCCAGCAGCAATACGAATTGCTTCATGGGCAATTTTGGTTTCCACAGCAATTGAATACTGACATGATTGTACAGAATCCCGAGGCAGATGAAAATGAAGGTGTAAAAGGCATAGGAAGGTCATATTTGTCCGATATTCAAATAGAGCCTGAAAAAAATGGAAAGAGGGAAATTAGAGGAAGAGATTTTAATAGAGACGCTATAGAGTTTGCTCCAGATGCCAATAAAAGGAAGGATGATTATTGGGCAAAATACAGAGTTGAACCGCTTCAACCTAAAGATTTAGAAACTTATACCTTTATTGATAGCATTGGGAAAGAAGCCAAGCTTGATCGATTTATGACGGGTGTAAGTATGTTGACATCGGGAAAGCTTCCACTCGGTTATTTTCAGCTTGACCTTAATAGAATTGTAAATTTTAATCTTTATGAAGGACTTAGATTAGGAGGAGGTCTGCATACCAGTAAGAAATTATCAAATTCGTTTAATGTGGGTGGTTATTTTGCCTATGGTACAAAAGATAAAGCTTTTAAATATGGAGGTGACCTTAATATGTTTCTTACGAAAAGAAATGACCTGACTTTCTCATTATTTTATTCCAATGATGTTTTTGAATCTGGGGGGACTAGTTTTCATCTGGACAATAACCTGCTTTCATCGGAAACTTATCGAAGTATTTTTGTTGAAAATATGGATAAAGTAGAGCGAAAGGAAGCTAAGTTAAATTTTTATACCCTGAAATATTTGGATGTTCAGGTGGGTTTTAGCCAGGTGGACAAACAGGTCACTACCAGCTATCAATTTTTAAATTATGAAGGTGGAAATGATCTTCCAGCAATGCCTCAAAACGAATTTAATTTTACTGAATTAAAGATAGGTTTAAAGTATTCATTCAGAGAAAAATATGTACAGTTGTTGGGTAATAAAATTTCAACTGGAACAAAATACCCATTAATCTGGATTAATTTGTATAAAGGATTCGATGGTTTACTTGATGGAGAATTTGATTATACCAAAGTAGACTTCAAGATTCAGAAGACTTTTACCATCCATAGGTTTGGAGAACCGTCTTTTCAGGTTTCTGGAGGATACGTAATTGATGGAAATTTACCATACACCGATTTATTTAATATTAGAGGTAGTTATACAAGTAGTGATTGGTTTCAGCTGGAGGTAGTAAATAGTTTTCAGACTATGCGAATGAATGAATTTTTATCAGATAAATATATTTCTCTATTTTACACACATAAATTATTTAGAGCCACTATTAAAAAAAGAAAATCAGAGCCTGAATTTTATTTAACTTCCGCAGCAGGATTTGGTGAATTAAGTAACTCAGATCAACATTTGAATTATCCTTTTAAAACAATGGAAAAAGGTTTTTATGAATCGGGGCTTATCATTAAAGATATTTATAAAATCGCATTTGCTGGTTTGGGAATAGGAGGGTTTTACAGGTATGGTCCATATAGTTTTGATTCCTTTTCTGATAATCTGGCAATAAAATTATCACTTACTTTTAAAATATTATAACTTCTGGATTAGTAAAGCTTGATTTTTTTGAAATTTTGTATTGAAAAGTCAACTTTATGTATGATTCTTGTTTTGGGAAAGGAATGCAGTGTTCTTTTAATCATTACCATTATTAATTTAAAAATTTACTAAGATTAGATTTTATTATTAACCTGAACAATGTTATTTTAATTGTCATTTTACCATAAACAAAGACTAGCATTACGATCTAATTATGGGAAGTATCATAAGGAGTTTTATTATTTTGATTTTTTTCCATTTTTCTTTTAGCCTGGCATTTGGTGATAGTTTTGAGAAGAGTTGGTTCAAGGGAGAAATTGTGCTTACAGATGGAAATATACTAAAAGGGAAAATTAATTATAATATCAACACAAAAATTGTAAGATTAAAAACCGGGTCAAAAGTTAAAGCTTTTACTCCCTACTCAGTTAGTTATTTTACTTTTTTTGATCAAATTAAGGAAAAAGAAAGAGTATTTACTTCACAAAATTTTATTGAAAAAATAGGATTAGTAAACAGCACATTTCTTGAATTGCTTATTGATGGGCCTATTGTAGTTTTAAGAGATGGTGAATATGTGAGTTTTAATACCCAAACTTCCCACCATGATGGTGCTTTCAAAGCTTTTTACTATGTGAATGTAAATGAAAAAATCTATATAGTAAAAGATTTTAAAAAAGATGTAATGCCTTTCATGATTTCTTATGAGTCAAAAATTAATTCATTTATCCAAGAACAAAGAATAAATTTAACCAAACCTAATCACCAGATTCTTTTAATTGATTATTTCAATCATTTAGTAGATCCGGAATATCAATGGATTGGAAGAAATACCGACCTGGACTAATTGATGAAAAATAAAATTATTCCTTAATAAAAATTCAAACAACCTCTAAGTTTCCAAATAAAATATTCTCTATTTTTGGGGAATGGCTAAGAAAACTAAAACTGCTTATATTTGTCAGGAGTGTGGTTATAACTCTCCAAAATTTATGGGAAAATGCCCTTCTTGTGGTACCTGGAATTCTTTGGTAGAGGAAATTATTCAGGCTTCTGTAGAACAAAAAGGTTCGTGGATTGCCCCTTCTGACCAAAAGAAAAAGGTCAATAAACCTTTTCCTATTGCTGAAATTGTTTACAGTGAAGAGGATAGGACAAATACGAATGACAGTGAATTGAATAGGGTTTTAGGAGGGGGAATCATGCCGGGTTCTGTTGTGTTAATTGGCGGAGAACCGGGAATCGGGAAATCCACATTGATGTTACAAGTAGCACTGAGTTTACCTTTTCAAAAAGTATTATATGTTTCGGGAGAGGAAAGTACCCAGCAAATAAAAATGAGGGCGGATCGACTTGCATTGAAATCCAATAACTGTTTTATCCTTACTGAAACTAATACTCAAAATATATTTCAGCACGTCAAAAAAGAGCAGCCAAATATTTTAGTAATTGACTCCATTCAAACTCTGGCTTCTAATCTTGTGGAATCTGCAGCAGGAAGTGTTTCTCAAGTGAGAGAATGTACATCAGAACTGATTCAATTTGCAAAAGATACTCAGACTCCCGTATTTTTAATTGGACATATTAATAAAGAAGGAAGTATCGCAGGACCAAAAGTATTGGAACATATGGTAGATACAGTACTTCAGTTTGAGGGTGATCGCCATATGAGTTATAGGATTTTGCGTACCACGAAAAATCGATTTGGTTCAACTTCTGAATTAGGTATTTATGAAATGCAATCAACTGGTTTAAGAGAGGTTAGTAATCCATCAGAAATTCTCATTTCTCAACGGGATGAAGATTTGAGTGGAATTACCATAGGTGCAACTTTAGAAGGAAATAGACCATTGTTGATTGAAATTCAGTCACTTGTAAGTACTTCAGTGTATGGAAACCCTCAAAGAAGTTGCACAGGGTTTGATGCTAAACGATTAAATATGATTCTGGCTGTTCTGGAGAAAAGGGGAGGACTTCGATTGGGGCTTCAGGATGTTTTCCTTAACATTACGGGAGGCTTGAAGATTGAAGATCCAGCAATTGATTTGGCAGTTTGTGCCTCAATTATTTCTTCATTAGAAGAGTTTTCAGTAGATAGTAAAATTTGTTTTGCAGCTGAAGTAGGACTAGGTGGAGAAATTAGGGCTGTAAACCGGATTGAAAATAGAATTTCAGAAGCAGAAAAGCTGGGTTTTAAAGAAATTTATATTTCAAAGTATAATACAAAAGGATTGGATCTGAAAAACTTTAAGATTAAGGTAAACCCTGTAGGTAAGTTGGATGATTTAATGAATAAATTATTCAGCTAGGTTAAGAGTAATTATTTTATAACTAAAAAGAAAGTTTCTTTCTAATGGAAAATATAAGTGCAAATACCATATTGGTGGTAATAATAGTATTGGTAAGTTTATATGCTGACAAAAACTATGAGTTGAAAATGAAACTCATGTTTACCCCAAGTAGAATTAAGGATAATAATGAATACTACAGGTTTATTACTTCTGGATTTATTCATAGTGGGTATATGCATTTGTTTTTTAATATGTTTACCATGTATTTATTTGGAAGTACGCTTGAATCCGTTTTTGAATTTAGATTTGGTGAGCTTGGAAAAATTTTCTATGTAGTGTTTTTTATAGTTGCGGTAATAATTGCAGGTATTCCATCTTACATTAAACATAAGGATAATCCAGGATATCATGCATTAGGAGCATCAGGTGGAACATCTGCCATTGTCTTGGCATACGTGATGTTTTTTCCGTTAAATAAGCTTTATCTTATACTAATCCCGATTGGTATTCCGGGGTTTATTTTTGCCACTATTTATCTGTTATATTCTTACAACATGTCAAAAAATGGGAATTTGGATGGCATTGGACATGATGCCCATTTATTTGGGGCGTTATTTGGGGTAATTGCCAGCGTTGCTATAGATCCTTCTGTACCAATGACTTTCGTTCAAAAATTATCCTCTTGGTCTATTTTTTAATTGTAAGTTATATAAAAAGGGGCTAAGTAATCGGTCAAATTTAAATATATTCTATTTTGCCACAACTGATTGATACTGAGATGTCATTGCTCTATATAAATTAGTGCTGGTATTTAAATAGATGTGCAGAATTAAATATACTTAATAAGTGCCACAACTTTTTGATAATGAGATAAAAGTACTCAATATAAAATAGTACTGGTACTTACCAATATTTAAATAATGAAAAATAAACCTCGATTTTTTAAATCGAGGTTTAAATCTGCCTTCAATTTTTGATAATTAACCTGGCATATTTATTTAATAGCTAGTAATATTTTTTGGTTCAAAAACCAAAAATAATTTTTGCTGCTTAATATCCAATTTTTGCTAATTACCTACTTAACTAACATTTTTATAAAAATATTTAAGATTTCATTGTTTTATTTAGAAGTAAGAAAAACATGGAATATTAAAAAAAATAAAAGAGATCAATTCAACCCAAAATTAGTTGATTTTATTTATCTTTAGAGACTAAGTGATTGTTTTAAGGGTTTTTTTGAGAAAAGGTTTTGAAGTTAAAATGTGATGCCATTTACATAAAAGTGAATTGTTAAATGGTTAACTCAAAGTAATAAATGGTAGGTAGACTATTATTTTATACTCAAATTATATTTTTTGCCTAAAAACTTTACTAGTTGCTCTCTTCGTAAAACTTGTGCACCCCATTTTATAAAATTTCTACGTTATATCTACAATTTTTCGGAATATTTGAACTACAAGCAGATATAATGTATCTGTGGAATCAAAACCAAACTATTCTTTTAATATAATATCATTTTATATAATGTCAGTTGAAGCCCAAGTTAATAATTCTGAGATTGTTTTTCATTCAGGTGTGATTGATGAATTAGTGATCTCAAGTATAGGCACTAGGATAAGAGAAAGGTTTGCCGATTCTCCAAAAATTAATAGAAAGCTGTTTTCTATTTTTATGGAGCTCACCCAGAATATTTTTTTCTATTCGGCAGAAAGAATAATTGAGTCGGAAACTGAAAAAGGGATTGGTTCAATAACGATATTGGAAGAAGGCCGCCAGTTTATTGTTAGGTGCAGTAATCTAGTAGAGCAGAAATATGCATGTGAACTAGAAGAGAGTTGTGCTACTATAAAGGGGATGGATAAGGATGCCTTAAGAAAGTATAAAAGAGAACAGAGAGGGAAACCGCAAGGTGAAAGAAGTAAGGGCGCTGGTATTGGCTTAATCCAGGTAGCCATTTTATCTGAAAATAATTTGGAAGCTTCGGTAAAGCCTGAAAATAAAAACTTCTCTAGATATAGTCTTGAGGTAGTAGTGGGAAAGGATACAGAGGTTTAATCACTATAATTTAAAATTACATGATTTTATATAAAAAGAAATATTGCTCTTTGATGCTTAATAAGTTATAAAAATGAAGTAATAGATAATAGATTTGGGTTTAAAAAGAGGTTTTCAATATCTTTAAATAATTAGAAAAGCAAGCAGGAATCATAAAAAACTATTTGTATTTTTTGTTGTTTTAAAAAAAGTTTGAATATTTTTAATTGGATTGGTGTTATTACCATGTAATAATTATAATAACTATTTTTTGTTAAGCATAGTGGTAATTTAAGGTTATTTATATCCTATAAAAATTAAGAATTTAACCATTATTTTTTTAAATATTTATCAGTAATAGCTAAATCATATTGATATTTTAGATTAAATTTAGCGTAAGTATTGGAGATAAAAATACTAAAAACCTTCTAGGCCAATCATCAGAGACGAAATTTCAAATAATTATTTTATTAAAATTAGTCAATTAATGTTCGTCCAAGTTCTTTGAAAAACTGTTTCAAAATTTTTTGTGTACTATAAAGTCAATATTCAAAAAGATTGTTAAAAGTTTTCATTGTAATTTCTGCAAAATTTAAATTATAGTCACTTTCATATTTTTTTATTTAACGAATAAATTTTTTCCCGATAATAGGGTGCCATTTAGTTACTTTTTATCAGTACTACTACCAATTGATAGATTCTCAATAATCAAAGTTTAATTCCCAAATTAACAGACAAGCATTTTTTGAATTTCAGAATTCATCGCATAGATCTTTATTGAAGTCAATTTTATAAATCAAAACATTAATTATGGGTGTATTAGATAAGATAAAAACCAATTATAGTACCGATGTAAATGAAATTTCGGTTTCAGAATATCTTGAATTGTGTAAAAAAGATCCTAGTGTTTATGCCAAACCAGCTGAAAGAATGTTGGCTGCTATTGGGGATCCAGAACAGATGGATACCCGTGAAGACCCGGCTTTAAGTAGGATTTTTTCGAACAAAACAATAAAAATTTACCCAGCTTTTAAAGAATTCTATGGAATGGAAACAACCATAGAACAGATCGTATCTTATTTCCGACATTCTGCACAGGGACTTGAAGAGAAAAAGCAAATTTTATATCTGATGGGTCCGGTAGGAGGAGGAAAAAGTTCTTTAGCTGAAAAACTTAAAGAGTTAATTCAAAAAAATCCTATATATGTTTTAAAAGCAGGTCATCAACTAAGTCCGGTTTATGAAAGCCCATTAGGTCTATTTGCCGATTATAAAGGTGAAATGGAAGACGAATATGGAATTCCTACCAGGTATGTACCGATGTGCATGAGCCCATGGGCCTCAAAAAGATTGAGAGAATTTCATGGAGATGTGAATAATTTTAAGGTTGTAAAGCTTTATCCTTCTATTCAACATCAAATTTCAGTGGCCAAAACAGAGCCCGGAGATGAAAATAATCAAGATATATCAACCTTGGTGGGAAAAGTTGATATTAGAAAACTAGCTGATTTCCAACAAAGTGATCCAGATGCATATTCTTATACAGGAGGACTTTGCCTTGCAAACCAGGGTATATTGGAATTTGTGGAAATGTTTAAAGCTCCTATTAAGGTTTTAAATCCACTGCTTACTGCCACTCAGGAAAATAATTATAAAGGAACGGAACCCATTGGTGCTATCCCATTTGATGGAATTATTCTGGCTCACTCCAATGAATCGGAATGGGCAAAATTTACCAATGATAAGAAAAATGAAGCCTTTCTTGACAGGATTTATAAGGTTCAGGTGCCTTATTGCCTAAGAGTGGATGAAGAAGTGAAAATATATAAGAAACTGATTAGAGAAAGTTCTTTAAAAGATTCAATTTGTGCTCCAAAAACACTTGAATTATTATCTCAATTTTCCATATTGACAAGGGTAAAGGAACCTGAAAATTCTAATATTTTCTCAAAGTTGAGGGTTTATAATGGTGAAACATTAAAGGAAACCGACCCAAATGCAAAATCAATTCAGGAATATAGGGATGAGTCTGGGATCAATGAAGGTATGAATGGAACATCTACCCGATTTGCATTTAAAGTTTTATCAAAGGTATTTAATTATGATTCTGAAGAAATTGCGGCAAATCCTGTTCATCTGCTTTATGTTTTGGAACAGGAAATAGTAAAGTCTCAGCTCGATGCTGAAACCGAAGAAAAATACCTGAATTTTGTTAAATCTATTTTGGCTAGTAAATATGCGGAATTCATTGCTGACGAAATACAGAAAGCTTATATAGAATCTTACCAAACTTATGGGCAAAATATTTTTGAGAAATATGTGATTTATGCTGATTACTGGATGCAAAGAAATGATTATAGAGATCCGGATTCAGGTGAAATTCTTGACAGAAGAATATTAAATGAAGAATTAGAAAAAATAGAAAAGCCTGCTGGAATTGCTAACCCTAAAGATTTTAGAGCTGAAGTAACCAATTTTACGCTTAGGTATAAGGCAAACAATGAGGGAAATATGCCACATTGGGATGCTTATGAGAAGATTAAAAATGTAATTGAGAAAAAGATTTTCACTAACACTGAAGATTTGTTACCCGTAATTTCATTTAATGTAAAATCGAATAAAGATGAGGAGAAAAAGCATAAGGATTTTACTAAGAGAATGAAGGACAGAGGGTATACTGATAAACAAATTAGGATATTGGTAGATTGGTTTATGAGGGTTAGGAAAACCATGTCATAAATAATTGAGGTAAGGACTTTTTTAAAATTCAGTTCCTACCTTAATACTTCAATTTTAGAAGAGACTTTTGTTTGTGCTTAAATTGTAAGTGAAAAGAAGTGGCTTAGTATTCATTTTAAAAAATTGAAAGGATGTCGAATATTGTTGATAGGCGGAAAAATTCAAAAGGGAAATCCCTTAATAACCGACAGAAGTTTTTGAAAAGAGTAGAAGGTCAGATTAAAAAGGCCCTTCCAGAGATTTTGAGCCAGGAAAAAATTAAAGACAGCCACAATGGGGGTAAAGTAAAAGTACCGGTTAAAGGAATAAAGGAGCATAGTTTTAGTCATGATCCAGCATCGGGAAATAAAAATATTGTAAGGCCGGGGAATGATAAATTTGTGGAGGGGGATAGAGTACCCAAGCCAAAAAAAGGGCAAGGTAGTGGACGGGGAAAAGGCTCAAATAGTCCTGAAATTACTGAGGATGAATTTGTAATTGAATTATCCCGAGAAGAATTCCTTGCTTACTTTTTTGAAGATTTGGAACTCCCCAATATGGTGAAGAAATACATGCAAAGCACTGATAGGTTTAAAAATAAGAGAGCGGGTTTTGTAAGTTATGGTATTCCTTCAAGATTAAATGTAAAATCCAGTTATCAACAATCTTTGGCAAGGCAAATTGCACTTAAGGGTGCCTTTCAACAAAAAATAAAAATTCTGGAAGAAAAACTGAAAAAGGAAAAAGATAAAGAGGAAATAAAGAAGCTAGAAGAAGAATTGGAACAAAGGAAGAAGCATATGAGAACTATTCCCTTCTTTGAGGAAGTGGATTTAAGGTATAATAATTTTGAAAAAGTACCACTTCCCACAACTTCAGCGGTGATGTTTTGTATAATGGATGTATCAGCTTCTATGGGATTTCATGAAAAGGATATTGCCAAACGCTTTTTTACATTACTCTATATTTTTCTCACTAAACAGTATAAAAATGTAGAGATTATTTTTATAAGACATCATACCATAGCTAAAGAAGTAGATGAGGAAGAATTTTTCAATTCAAGGGAAAGTGGGGGAACTGTAGTCGCTCCTTCATTGGAGTTAATGCATAAGATCATCAGGGAAAGATATGATGTAGATCAATGGAATATTTATTGTTGCCAAGCTACTGATGGAGATGTGTGGTCGGATAGAGATGCAGTGGATTGTGGTAGAATATTAGAAAGAGATTTATTGCCTATTGTCCAGTATATGGCCTATTTAGAGATAAATGATCACGATATTGATGGATCTCTTTGGCAAGTTTATTCCAGGTTTAAGGATAAGACACAATTTTCAATGAGAAACATTTATGATGTAAGTCAAATTTGGCCAGTGTTTAAAGGACTCTTTAGAAAAAACAAAGTGACAGAAGAAAGTTAAGTACTTAATAATAGTAATATGTGTTTAAATAGTTGAATTCAACTATTATTAAGTTAATCAAAAGCCAAAAGCTAAGTAGGTTTGTTTTATCGGTTATGATAATCATATGCTATGGAGAATAAAGAACATTATAAAAAATTATTTTCATCTTCAAACTGGGAATTTGAAACGCTAAAAGCAGCGGATGATATTACTAGTAAAATTGGGAAGGAAATATTTAAGATATCAACCTATCCTAACCAGATTGAGATAGTTACATCTGAACAAATGTTGGATGCCTATTCTCTTATCGGACTCCCAACGTCTTATCCATATTGGAAATTTGGGAAGGATTTCGTGGTTAATCAAAATAACTATACCAAGGGTAGACAGGCTTTGTCATACGAAATGGTGATAAACTCTAATCCTTGTATCAGTTATAATATGGAAAACAATTCCACTACTATGATGGTATTGGTGATTGCCCATGCTTGTCAGGGTCATAATGGCTTCTTTAAGAATAATTATATGTTCAAAGATTGGACTTCTGCTGATTCAATTATTGATTATATGGTTTTTGCGAGAGATTATGTATTGCGTTGCGAAGAAGAATATAGCCAGGGAGAAGTTGAGGCAGTATTGGATGCCTGCCATGCACTTATGAACCATGGGGTGGATAAATATAAAAAACCTCAAAAACTATCTGCTACAAGAGAAAGGAACAGGTTGAAAAGACTAGCTGATGTAAAAAGACAAAACTATAATGAACTTTGGCGTACACTACCTGTGGATTTGGCACCACAGAAAAATGAGGGCGAGGTAATGTCTA
>JAHQVQ010000362.1 GCA_019634305.1 Flammeovirgaceae bacterium
ATGGGTGTATTAGCGGTGCGTTTACAAGGTCTGAATAAAGAATTACTGTGGGATGGAGAGAAAATGGAGTTTACCAACCTGACAGATAATGATAGTATAAAAATGGTAGTGAAAGACAGTTTTGAGATGAAAGATGGTCGGCCACACTTTCAGAAATCCATGACTGATCCAATATCAGCTAAACCATTTGCTAAAGAGCTTATCAAGCATACTTACAGAGCGCCTTGGAAATTACCTGATATGCCGAAATAATTATTTTATAAAAAACTCTCCAGTCGAATTTATTTGATTGGAGAGAAAAAAGAATTTGCTTTAACTTTAACACCTTCAGAGTATGTGAAAAATAACAAGCCAACCTGAATAGTTAATTAATTTTTAATGGTTTTTATTTTATGCTCAAGCCAGGAACTTTCTCAAGGATTGATGAGAAAAACTAGCAATTTATTTTCTAGAGTTTAACTTACTTCAAATCCAAATTTTTTACTATAGAAAGAGTGCTTAAAAAGCCTTTTGAACTTCCCCACAACTCAACATGGAAGCTCCAAAATATGGGTTGACTATACTATCATTCAGACTTAGCCAATCTGCTCCTTTATCACTGTTGGCCATCGGGCAATGTTGTAGGTAAAGTTTTTCCGGATAAGGTTTGAAGGCATCTGTCAAAATTACAATGGCATTGGAAAGTTGAAAAAAAGCTGATCTAGCTTCCTCAATGTTTTGAATGTGATTGATATGTTCCAAAGCCTTTTTCATGACTTTACTTTGATTCATCCAAATAGAATGGGATTTTCCATCAAAATTATTCAGCTCCACCTTATTAAGATTAGTCTTTAATTTTTCTCCTGCATTTCTCGCCTTTTGGAAGTCATCCTGAGCAAGTGCATCTTTCATTGATAAGTAAGCATTGTAAATGGGTTTCAAACTTTCTTTCGCCTCTTGGCTAATAGAATTTTCAGCTCCAATGGAAGAACTTGATAGTTCCGGATTCATCATACTAGGTTTTCCTGCCAACTGAGCTGCTGCATCTATACTAAAAGTTCCATTAACTGCTATTTCCTCACCTTCCACTAGTCCTTCCTCTATGATATAACTTTCCCCCAGGGTTGGTCCTAATATTACCTTTCTTAATACAAAATTATAGCCATTCCCCTCCTTGGATTTTACATAAACTACCGATCTTTTCCCAGTCCACATTACTGCACTTTTGGGCACCACCACAGCTTCAGGATAGTTATTCAATTTTGCTTCTACAATCGCAGAAGCAAACATTTCTGGTTTTAATTTTTGATCTTTATTTCCCATTTCTACCCTGGCCTTTGCCACTCTGGTTTCAGGATCAATTACCGGATCGATATAATTAATTTTTCCCTTAAATTCTTCTCCAGGGTAAGACTGAATGGTTAAAGAAATGTCGGCTCCTTTTTTTATCCAGGGAATATCCATTTCGTAGACATCAAACATTAACCAAACTTTTGAAAAATCAGCAATTTCAAACAATGGACTTCCTCCCATAACATGGTCTCCCAAATTGATCTTTTTGGTGATGACCACTCCATTTAAGTCAGAAAGAATTGGGAAATTATCAATGGGATTACCCGATTCAATAATTTTATCGATCTGCTCATTCGTAAGTTTCCAGTTTTTCAATTTGGCTCTGGCGGCTGTATAAAGTGCGGGTTGGACATCCATAATTTTATGGGCCTCAAATAATTCTTTTTGCGCCAAAACCAGTTCAGGAGAATAAATAAAAGCAATCACCTGTCCTTTTCTAACATATTCCCCTGTATAATTAACAGGAAGTTTTTCTATTCTACCAGCGATATGAGAAGTCTGGGTAGAAACATTTCTCTCATCGGCCTGCACTTTTCCATTGAGTCGGATTTGCTTTATGGCATTTCCTTTTTGGATAATTGCCGTTTTCACATCAGCAAGTAACATGGCAGTAGGCGACATATTTACTGCCATTGGATCCATTTCTCCATCTTTATTATCAATAGGAATAAGATCCATGGCACAAATTGGGCAAGCTCCTGGTTCATTTTTCCGAATTTGAGGATGCATGGCACAGGTCCAAATCGTACCATCTGCTATTGCTGAAGAATAGTCATGGTCTTGATGAATTTCATCATTACCACTAAAAATTAGCCAGCCTAAAAATAGACCTACTGCCAGAGCAAACCCTGAGAAGATGAATTTATTTTTCAGTAACTTATTCATACTAATTTAAAGCGTATTTTTTTTGAAGAAATAACAAAAAGCATAAATCCTGACAGGATCGTAAATAATCCGAATAGGGAAAAAAGTTTCAGCAACCAATTATTGAAATTGTCCCTACCAGCATAATCCATGGTATGGAACATCCATAGGAAATCAAAGGCTCTCCATTGATTATGTCTGATGGTTTGAAAGGTTCCCATCTCAGCACTGACATAAATAGTGCACTCAGGTTGATGAAAAGTGACTGCCCATGCGGGTAATCTTCTTTCCCGATATTCATGGTGACTTCCAGCCTCAGTTAAGTATTCAACAACCTCAACCTCTGCAGGATTGACAACCATTTCAAGGGCAATTTTTTTAGCTTCTACTTTTGTTAAAGGCTTTCTTATAGCTCCCGTTGAAGCATTTGCTAATGCATAATTCAAAGTTGCGCCTTGATTCCCAAAAGTGAAATAGCCTAGTTGATAATACGGTTTTCCTAAAATTTGAATCAATTGTAAAGACTTAATTGAATCTACTTTTTGGTTTAATTGTAGATTGTCCAAAACTATTTTCGGAGAGACAATTTCTATATCTACAGGAAGAAATTTCACAGGCTTTCTCAAATGATCTCCATGAACATTATCCAAATCATTCCAGCTAAAAAATAGTCCGCTGATGGTCCAACCTAAAAACTGAAAACCAATAAAGATACCCAAGTACCGATGAGTTTTCCTGGTAAGAAAATGAAGATTTCGTCTCATATTTAGTTAGTTTGATAAGTTTTTGAAGTGAGATAATCAATTTTTGCTACCCCGGTATTGTATTTTGTAATAGCAGTAATTTTCATTTGTTCATATTTTAGTAACTGCTGTTGCATTCGTAAAACTTCTTCAAATTCTTGCCCAGTATTGCTATAAGCTGAAAAAAGTAAGTCTAAAACCTGCTTGGTTTCACTGGTTTGTTTTTCATACAAAATGATTAATTCTTGTTGCTGAGCTAGTTCATAAGTACCCATATCATAATTGGCCAGAAGGGAATTGGTAACATCCTGCTTTTGAAAACTATAGCTCTCTTGTAGCAGTTGTTCTTCTTTTATAGCACCTTTATATTTTCCCTGAAAAATGGGAATACTAACAGAAACCATCGGCATAAATACATTTTTTCCATTGTCTACAATGTCCATATCACTTCTTTTATCAACAAAAACATAATCCAAACCGACTCCAATTTTAGGAAAGGATTGTCGGTTGACAACCAATTCTTGTACTTCACTGGCTTCAATTTTCATTTCCAGTTCATTCAAAATCGGATTATTAGCCAATAAGGAGTCCTTTCGATAATTCAGGGGAATTGGTTCAAATAAAACAGCATCTTTTACCTCCACTTTTTCAACAGTTGGTCTGTTCAGCAAAGCATTGAAATTGCTTAATAAAGGTTGATATTTTTCATTTAGAATTTTCAAATTTGTTTTCGAGTCATTCATCATCAGATCTACCCTGAGCACATCTACCATAGCTCCTGCGCCATTTTCAAATTTGGAAGTGGCAATGGCTTTGTACGTTTCCAGAATTTGCAGATTTTCTGTTTCCAGTTTTATTAATTGCTGAAGTTCTACAATAGGATAATAGGCAGTTGCCACCCGATAAAATAATTGGTTTCGACTTTCTAAAAAGGCCTGATACTTAGCCTGAGCATTTGTAGCGGCTACAGTTTCTTGTGCATCCAAAGTACCAAACCAGGGAAACATCTGAGTTAGAGAAAACTTTGCCCGCTGAGGTCCAACCCTTGTCTCGACAGGAGAAATAAAATAACCAAAAGAGATGGTAGGATCAGCCAAAGTATTTGCCTGTAGAACAGCCTGCAATGCCGCTTCAAACTTTTTGTATTTTGCCTGTAAGCCAGGATTTTTTGTCCCTGCCAATTGGAGATATTCTTTTAGTTCTTGGGCTACACCCCAATTATTACCTAGGGAAAATATGACTATAAAAATTACGCTTAATTTCATGATTGTTTTCTTTTAATTTTTCTCTCTTCCCTTATACTGTATAATACAGGAACAATGAAAATACTGATTAATGCAAAAGCCATCCCTCCAAATGATGGAATAGCCATGGGAATCATTATGTCTGAGCCTCTTCCTGTAGAGGTTAAAACTGGAAGAAGGGCAATCATGGTGGTGGAGACCGTCATAAGGGCTGGCTTTATTCTTCGCAACCCTGCTTCTACCACTGCTGACCTTACTTGTTTTATAGTATTTGGTTTATTTTGTTTAAAACTTTGATCTAGATAAGTGGCGATTAAAACGCCATCATCTGTGGCAATGCCAAATAATGCTATAAACCCTACCCAGACCGCAACACTTAAATTAATGGCTTCCATTTGGAATAATTCACGCATATTGGTCTCGAAAATGGAGAAATTGGCAAACCAGGGTGTTCCATAAAGCCAAAGCATAATAAACCCTCCACTAAAAGCCATGGCAATTCCAGAGAAAACCATGAGGGATGTGGAAATTGATTTGAATTGGAAATAAAGAATTAAAAAAACAATTGCCAGTACAATGGGAACAATGATGCCCAAACGTTTTTCGGCTCTGACCTGGTTTTCGTAATTCCCTGAAAACTTGTAGCTGATTCCAGCGGGTACTACAATTTCCCTTGCATCAATTTTCTTTTGTATTAACATTTGTGCTTCCTGAACCACATCAACTTCAGCATTTCCTTCCCTTTTATCGAAAAGAACATATCCAACCAAAAAAGTATTTTCACTTTTTATAGCCTTTGGTCCTCTTACATATTCGAAATCTACTAACTGAGCCAGTGGAATCTGAGCTCCAGTTGGAGTGGCTACCAAAATATTTCCAAGGTCTTCGGGATTCTCTCGCAACTCTCTGGGATAGCGTACCCGAATTGGAAACCGTTCTCTTCCTTCTACGGTAGAAGAAATTTTCATTCCCCCAATAGCGGTCTCAATAGTTTGCTGTACATCCTCTACGTTCAAACCAAACCTGGAGATTTCATCTCTATTAATATTGAGATGCAAATAAGGTTTTCCAACGATCCGATCAGCAAAAACAGATTCAGTTTTAACAGATGGTACTGCTTTTAAAATTCCTTCCAGCTTCATCCCGAAATCTTCAATTGTTTGTAAATCGGAACCGTAAACCTTTATACCCATTGGTGCTCGCATGCCAGTTTGCAACATGATCAACCGTGTTTCAATTGGTTGTAGTTTTGGAGCTGAAGTGACACCGGGAATTTTGGTAATTTCTACAATTTCATTCCAAATATCGTCTGGAGATTTTATATGAGGTCGCCAGTTTCGGAAGTAATTTCCATTGTCATCTATAATTAAATAGTCTTGAATTTTAGTAAGGTGAAATTCTAATCTTGAATGATTTGAAGATAAAGGGTTGAAATTAGAAGTCAGAAAAACAGTATCCTTACCAATAATTAGCCATTTTTTATTTTTTTCCAATCTACAACTTCCAGCGTCTAAAAGTTTTCCATTAATATCAATTCCAGAGAATAAAAAGTTGCCTTCTTCATCTACTTTAAACTTCTTCTTCCTTCCATGTTCATCCAAAATATATTCTGATTTATAATTGATTACATTTTCGAACATGGAAACAGGAGCCGGATCAAGGGCTGATTCTACTCTTCCTAATTTTCCTACACTGAGCCCAACTTCAGGGATATTTTGTAAAAGCATATCCAATTGCCCAACAATTTTTCTATTATAGGCTACACCTGAATGTGGCATGGATGAAGGCATCAGTAAAAAGCTTCCCTCGTCAAGTGTGGGCATAAATTCTTTCCCGATTCCCGGAAAGGTCTTGGATAAGACAGTCCATAAATCTGTTTTTTTAATATTAAATCCAAGTTTTTCAAACCCTGAGCCTGGTAAAGCAAAAACTGAATGGAACCCCAACCAAATGGTTGAACCAAAAATGATTAACACGGTTGGCATAATTAGAAATACTTTTTTATGATCCAGACACCACGTTAAAATACGTTTATAATGATACTCTAATAATGAAAACAGGCCAAGAATCAACCCGATGATGATTGTTACAAAAAAGTAGTTTGTGAGGATATGTTTATTGGCTCCGAGAGGCAACCAGTATTTGGACAATAACCAGATTACACCTAAAACTACCACGATTAACTCTGCTTTATCCAGAATTTTTTCAGTATTTCTATTAATTGATTTTCCTCTATTTGAAAACCAATTTTTAAAAAAAGCCACTCCTCCAAATAAAAAAAGCATTATTCCAGCCCAATAAAAACCCATAAACAAGGCAGGGATACTTAAACCAATTAGTATTAAATTTCTCAAAATGTTATGGGAGGATTTTTTGAACTTTATCCCAAATAACCAATGGGCTAATGTGGGTAAAATAAAAAGAGAAACCAGAAGGGCAGCAATTAATGCAAAAGTTTTGGTAAAAGCGAGCGGGCCAAATAGTTTTCCTTCACCAGCTTCCAAAGTGAAAATCGGAACAAAGCTGACAATGGTAGTGGAAACTGCAGTCAGAATTGCAGATGCTACTTCGGAAGAACCTTTATAAATAGTATCCAATAATGAATGACCAGGAGGTGCTTCCTCAATATGTTTGATGATATTTTCTGATAGAATAATTCCTAAATCTACCATAGTACCAATGGCAATGGCAATACCAGAAAGTGCTACAATATTGGCATCGACTTCAAAATAGCGCATGGCAATAAAAACCATTAAAACAGCAATCGGTAGCATACTGGAAATGAGTAAGGAAGCTCTTAGGTTGTAAACCATCACAATTACTACCAATATAGAAATTAATATTTCCAGAGAAAGTGCTTCTTCTAAGGTGCCTAATGTTTCATAAATCAACCCTGATCTATCGTAAAATGGCACAATAGTCAACTGACTTTCTACGCCATTGGCTAATTTTTTCTTTGGTAAACCCGGTGCTATTTCCTGAATTTTTTCCTTTAAATGATTAATGACTTCCAGTGGATTAGCTCCGTATCTGGCTACTACTACCCCACCTACCACTTCGGCACCACCTTTATCCAAAAGTCCTCTTCGGGTGGCAGGTCCAAGCGTAACTAATCCTATATCCTTTACCTGAATGGGTACATTTTCCTGTACAGCCACCACTGCCTTTTCTATATCTTCTACTTTTTTCACATAACCCAATCCCCTCACCAGATATTCTGCCTGATTGATTTCTATAGTTTTGGCACCCACATCCCTATTGGAATTTTTTACAGCCTGTACTACCTGATGAAGTGGAATGTTGTACGCTTTTAAAGCATCAGGATTGACATCGATTTGGTACTCCTGGACAAAGCCACCTATGCTGGCTACTTCTGAAACTCCTTCTGTTGCATTCAGTCCGTATTTTACATAAAAGTCCTGTGTAGTTCTGATTTCATGCAAATCCCAGCCTCCAGTGGGGTTTCCTTTTTGATCTCTACCTTCTAAAGTGTACCAGAAAACTTGTCCTAAAGCGGTAGCATCCGGTCCGAGGGCTGGTTGCACCCCTTCTGGTAAAAGCCCTGAAGGCAATGAATTCAGTTTCTCCAAAACTCTCGACCTGGACCAGTAGAATTCAATGTCTTCATTGAAAATGACGTAAACGCTGGAAAATCCGAAAATGGAAGAACTTCTGATGGATTTTACTCCGGGAATTCCCAATAAGTAGGTTGTTAATGGATAGGAAATCTGATCTTCAATGTCCTGTGGAGATCTTCCAGCCCATGGAGTAAAAACAATTTGCTGATTTTCTCCAATATCAGGAATGGCGTCAACCGGTACAGGATCGGAGGGTAAATTACCTACTTGCCAACCAAAAGGAGCCGTTACAATTCCCCATCCTACACATGCAATTAGGAAAAGAACTGTCACCAGTTTATGCTCCAGGAAGTATTTTATAATTTGATTTAACATCTTCTGAATTTTGATGAAAAGTTCAACATACCGGTCTGTAAAACCAGATGAACACCTGTTTTACCACATTCCCAAGATCAAGGATTAGGGATGCAATAAATCAAAACATCAATAAAATCAAATTAAGAAATTCTGAAAGAGTGCCTGAAAATCTCGGTCAGGCAAAGGAGGGGAATAGTCCAATAGAGCAAAAGTTTGCACTTCGGTTGGACTAAATTTTTTAAAATAAGATTGAATGAAAATAACAGCAACAGTTAAATTCAAATTGACGCCTGACTTGGAAGTATCCAGATCATCTTCCATTTGAAATAACTGAAAATCACTATCACAACAAGAGGCTTTTTTAAGCGCTGTTTCAAGCGGATATTGATCACAATCCTCATTAATAATATCTTCCATACCACAGCCAATCTCACCAGAAATCAGCATGAACCGACTTTCAACTGCTTCTCCTGCACAATAGTGGGTAGCCATAGTTAGCCCAATATTGCTAATGAGCAAAGTACAAGTGAGAAATATGGAAAGTATTTTTTTCATTCCATGCAAAAGTATGCAAAATTTTATAAATCCGTCTCATGAAAGATTGTATAATTCTTTTCGCGTTTATAAACCAATATTTTTAAATTGTCATTAACACAAATTGTTGTTTTGATTGAAGAAAACCATATTCGGTTCTAATCTGGAATTTGTCATTTATATTCCAAACTCAATTAAAAGAGATCATGTCTCCTTTGATGTACCAGAAGATATCACATATTTCAAATTAGATAAAAAGGAACCAATATCGGCTTATATGATTACCGAGACAAACAGGGACAAAGTTGCATAGGAAGAAAATATATCACTAAACAAAATGCTGGCTTACAAGATCATTTTTTTCAATATCTTACAGGTGTCCAAAAAGGGTTGCTGAAAGTGATTTTTATAGCCTTGATTTTGAATGAATTACAAAGTGTAATTTAACCTGTCTAAAATGTTAGGTTTTAGACATTCTTTTTAAGAAAAATTATTAATATACATTTAAAGGGAAATCAATGTCCAATTTAAGAACCATAAATCTATCAGAGGTTCTGGATATGAAATCAGCTTGATATTTTATTCTCTGCCGTACCCAAAAAAAATTAGTTAAAGTTTTTTAAAATAAAAAAAGATTGATGAACTATAAATTGCCAACCATATCCATCAATCTTAAATAAATAATGAATCATAAAGATATAAAAAAACATTAAAGCCCCTGCTAAGTGAGGGAGTGAAATTGAGTCCATCTAATCAAAAAAGGTTAGGTATTTTGAGTAAAATCATCTTTGTGATTATCATTAGTGGACAATGCAGTTTACAAAAGATAGCTGAAAAGTTAGCTATAATATAGATGTAGAGAGTAGGGTAAAAAAGGCGAAACAGTTTTTTTGATAGTAAATATACCGATTATAAGAGTTACTTTTCACCCATGATAGGCAGGGCTGTTAAGTTCTAAATTGGCAAATTATATCATTAATATTTGCTCTGGTTTTCACCTGAGCATCAGTTAAGGATATATTACTGTGCTCTATTCGATGAATATTAATAGCAAAAGAGCTAATGATACTCATATTAA
>JAHQVQ010000363.1 GCA_019634305.1 Flammeovirgaceae bacterium
ACATTATTTAGAAGGGTTCATCTGGTGCATCACAAATCTATCAACCCGTCGCCTTGGGCATCCTTCTCATTTCATTTTTATGAGTCTATTTTTGAGGCAATGGTAGCCCCGATTATTTTACTCCTAATTCCAATGAACATTACAGCATTAATCATTTTCGGATTTGTGAGTTTCATCTTCAATGTGTATGGTCATCTTGGTTATGAAATCGCTCCCAATTGGTTCAGACATTCTTTTCTTTTCCAACTCATGGTTACTTCTACCCATCATAATATTCATCATTCCAAATTTAAAGGCAATTACGGCTTATACTTTAGGGTTTGGGACAGAATAATGGGCACCGAGCATCCTGATTATGTGAAAGAATATGATATAATTCAGGAGCGCAGATTTGGATCAAGCATTCCATCTCGGAAGCATAAAAAACCGTGGGGCAATTTTATTAAAATTTAATTTTCCTGAAAAACCATTTAATAAAAACATAATTAATCGAATAAAACATGTAATTATTCCAATATTATTAAAAGATGATAACTTTGCTTATGTTAAGTGAGGTTTATTCCAATATAAATCTACCTTAATTTCTTTATTCATACCTTAAATTTTTTGTCGGGTTCCCAAGTGAGGCTTTTATGCTTTCATATGCTACAGTTAAAAGAGTAAGACTTACGATAAAAGAAATAGAAAGCAGAAAAATGAACCAACCAATATTAACCCTATAAACAAAATTTTGCAACCAGTCCTGTACCAGCCAATAACTTAAAGGTAGAGCAATTATACAGGAAATGAATATCATTTTTAAAAAATCTGAAACAATCATGATCAATATTTGTAGAACTGTAGCACCTAAAACTTTACGTACTCCTATTTCCTTTGTTTTTTGCTCCGCAGTATATGCTGAGAGCCCGTATAAACCAAGGCAGGCGATAAAAACAGCCAGTATTGAGAAAATTTTAACTAGATTAGTCATAATTATTTCAGGAAAATACATTTCACGGAACTTATCCTCTAGGAAGCTATATTGAAACCCTGTTCCGGGAATTATCTCTCTCCATGTCTCTTCTAAAAAAGATATTTTTTCCTGGAGCTGCTCTCCTGATAATTTTATATACAATGTTCGGCTTGCTTGTGGTCTTCCTTGAATTACTATTGGTTTAATAGCATTGTGTATAGATTCAAAATGGAAATCTCTGACTACTCCAATTACAATCCCATCTATATTTTTATCTGATAAAGTATGTCCTATAATTTCATCTGGGGTTAGATCAAGTATTTTTAATGCGGTTTCATTAATAATATAATTATTGGAATCAGATGTATTATTGATTTCAAAACTTCGACCTGCAATAAAATCTAAATCAAATACCTTTGGGAAATGGTAATCTCCTCCAAGCCGTTTCCATGTGAATTCTTGATCCCCTGTAATATCTGGAAATGATAATGAGGCTGTGAGTGGATGGATATGTGGAAGTCGGGGAAGTGCTACAGCCATTGTTACCTCTTCAATATCTGGATCTCTTAGAATTTCATTTTTTAAGGTTTGATATCTCTCATCAGGGGCTATTCCTCCAGGTAATCCTATAATTTGATCAGCTTTTTTATATAATTTAGTATTTTCCAACATATTCATTTGCTGAAGTATTATCCCAGTACTTATTATTAGAAATACCGAAACAACTAATTGAAGTACTACCAATATCCTTCGAAAATAGGAAGGCCCTTTTCCTAGAACAAATTTGCCTTTTATGACTTCTTGAGGCTTAAAACCTGAAAGAAACACTGCAGGATAACTACTTGAGATTAAGGCTATACTTAGCCATAAAGTTAATAAAGTAACCAGAATATCAATCCTCAAAAAATGGCTATATGCAAAATGTTTGTCTGCAAGTGAATTGAAAAATGGTAAAAGAATAATCACTAAAACCATTGCCAGGCAAAAAGCTAAAAATGTTATTATAAGAGATTCATTAAAAAATTGAATCATTAATTGCTTTCTGTTACTCCCAAATGACTTCCTGACTCCTACTTCCCTTGATCTTTTAGCTGACTTTGCGGTGGCAAGATTCATATAATTGATACAAGCTATTAATAAAATCATTATACCAATACTGCCAAAGATAATGATATGATCAAAATCAGCAGCTCGGTTCCACCAGGACCAATCTACTTCCTTATCAAAGTGAAATTCAGTAATGTTTCGAAAAAAAGGATCAAGTTGATACCGCTTCCCCTCAAAAGCATCACTTATCATTTGATCAACTTCTTTTTCTACCTTAATCATATCGGTGTTTTCGGCAACTTGAAAATATGTATGAGCATACATTCCATTCATAGAGGACAAAGCTTCATTTAATGAAATCCCATTTTTTTCTTCATAAGAATAATTAAGTATTTCTATTGGAATAAGATAATCAGGACGAATGTGAACATTGTCTGGATAATTTTTCATCACCCCTGTTATTTGTAGGGAAATATACTGATCAGTAATATTCCTGTGCTTCATTTCTACCTGCCTCCCTAAAACATCTACTTTACCAAACAATGCAATTGCAGCTTTCTCTGAAATGACAATGCTATTTGGGTGTGTAAATACCTCTCGCTTATTTCCTTGAATAAGTGGAAAATAGAAAAGATCCGAGAATGTATTTTCAATCAAAAAAACTTCTCCATCCTTTGTCTGAACTACTTTATCTGGATTTTCTGGGTTTCTCATACTAAAAGCCCATCTAAAAGAAGGATATCTAAAAGTTTGAACCACTTCTGGAATTCGCTCCTTCATTATTTGAGCTAATCCTGCTGGAACAGTATTATAATTCACCTTTTCCCCATCCTGATTGGTTACTTCTACCGCGATTCCAAAGGTTTGCTTAGGAGCTGGATGAATGGTATCGTAAGTAAGTTCATCTTGAATATAAATGAAAATAAGAATAACCGAAGCCAAGCCTATTGCCAAACCAGAAATATTTATAAAGGAATAACCTTTATTCTTGAATAGTGTTCGCGAAGCGATTTTTAAATAACTTTTTAGCATACTTTCAGATGAATGTTTTCATAACTTTACACGTTTGTGTAAGGCTATAATGGCATGGGTCATTTAAAGGAAAATTGCACTTTTTGGAACTTACCGCTTTCTTACTGTTTTTCATAACTTTACACTTTTAGTGTAAGGCTATTTTGGTACGATGTATCGGGTCAATAATCCTTAATTATGTTAAGTGGTTTTTTTGACTGCTCGAATGTGCTTTTCGAGCCTTTCACTAAAGTTAATTACTTTTTAGCAAAATGCCGCTTTCGAATTTTACTTTTTCTTGCCGTAGATTATTTCGTGCTTTCCGCCTTTTGTAGTAATTCGTTCAAGTTTGGTGGGTTGCGGAATTTTATCGAAGTTCAACTAATGGCTTAGTTGATTGTTTGGGTGGTGAAAAATTGTGATTTTCGTAATGGGCCTTATCTGCACACCTGGATAAGTGCGACCAGAAGCTGTTAGCTGAATGGTCAGTAAATTGACTTGACTTTTGTACGAGTCACCCTCATATCCTCCATGCGTCTTGGGCAACCGAGGGGTATAGTGTAATTCTGCTATGGTAGTATCACCCCTTACCTGAATTCGCCTCCATATCATTGGGGAAACCTTCAATAAATGAATCTTTAGCTGGTAGATTTGTTTTCTGGTGTCAACAGGTTTCTTACTTTCGGGCATATAATTCTTTTTCCTCTTAAGCTAATCCCTTATTTGGAATTTTCAATTTTATACACTCATTTCAATACTTTACCCCACAGATTTTTATGCTTCCCTAAGTACTCCTATTTGACATTTTGACTTTTGTGCAACTAAACCCTATAGTAGTAAAATCCCTTTACCCACAAAATTGGGAACCACAATAGGGCACTTGGTGGGGTGGATACTATTAAACTACTTTTTTATTTTTTCTAAAAATAGATTTCCAAAGGTCTTTCCAGTTTTCAATTGGCTGGTTTGCATCATATGAAATTAAATCACTTTCATATTGCAAAATACCTGGAAGTAATGGAAGTGTAAATTTTAATCTTGCTGAAGCTGTCAATTGTTCAGAAAATTTTTGATTTACCTCTTCATACTTTTTTTTGTCAAATGTCTCTAATTTTTTTAATAAAACCTCAATTAATTGTATCGCTTTCTCCCTTTCATCTGCACTATCTTCAATTGTTTTTTCATCAATATTTTTTACAATTTTTGATAATGAATTATTAATAAAATTACTCTTGTAATCAATTATACTAAACTTTCTTTCAATCAATTCTTTTATTTTCAAAAATTCGCGTTGAATTTCACTAACAGGTAATGATGGCTGATCTTTTTTAACTTTTTTTATGAATTCTGATTCTATTTCATCTATATTTTTTTTTCGTCTTTCAATTTCTTTCTGATATTTATTTCTAAACTGTTCATTGTCCGCATCATTTTTTAATTCTCGGTACCTTAAAATTACTTCAAATTGTTCTGTTAATTGGTTCTCAATTTTTTCTTTAAAAAATTGAGGCTCATTGATAGGCATGTTTTTTAATTTGTTTTGAACTTCAATTTTATTTTTAGGAAAACGTGTGTAAACATTTTTTACCTCATTTTTACTTAGATAGAAATCTGATACATTTTCTAAATCATTTAAATATTCTTTATCTTCCAAAATTTCTTCTACATTAATAAAAAGATCTTTTGAATTTAGATTAAAAAAACTATCTAGGGTAAAAAGTACTACCTGAGAAGTTTCATTATAAGAATTGTGTAACTCAAATTCCCTCTTATTCCACAAAGGTCGTACACTTTCATTTTCATCATTTTTATCAACATATTTATAAAAGAAATAATCTGCGTCTGTAATTAATCTTGATTCTTCATCGGAATCATTCACTACAGCCATTTCACTCCTTAATGTCTTTAAATCTACAAATTCAGGTTGATCTTTTAACTTTCCAATACCCCATATATGAAGGTTAGAATGGTCCGTATTTTGTGGGTAATATGCGAAAAATATTTGCATATCATCCTCTATTAAATATTTACCAACTGTACCTAGTTTAATATAAATTGGATTTATTTCGTTAGCCTGATATTCCTCTAATTTATCAAATTTAAATCGATCTGGATTTGAAATAAGTAATAGCCCCCCTACTTGAGAAAATGGAAATCTATATAATTTATTGGGATAACTTTCAAATCCCATTAGTTTATTGAGTTCAATTCTTTTAAAAATTATAAACCTTTCTTTTTCTTTTATAGAATTTGAAATTTGTTCTCTAGTAAAATCGAAAATAAAAGTATTTCTATTATTGTTAGTTTCAAATTTAA
>JAHQVQ010000364.1 GCA_019634305.1 Flammeovirgaceae bacterium
CCATTGATGTGAGTTGAATACCATCAAAAGTCTGGAAAATTGCAGCAAATATTAATAAATTAGCTGCTACCTGAATGACCTCAATGTCTGGTGAAAAACCTAAAGGGATTATATTTCTTCCAATAAAGAAGAGAACTCCAAATCCTGTCATAATTAATGTAACAATGAAGTAGGACGAGAGGCCAATTCTTCTTAGTTTTTTATAATTATTTTCCCCAAACTGATTACTAATCCTAATAGTAGTTGCAGATCCTATTCCACCAACTGCCATGAATGTAAAGGATGCCAGGCTTAAGACTACTTGGTGAGCTGCCAATTCAATTTTTCCAATTTGTCCCATAAATATGGTTCCGATTGTAAATGCTCCTGCTTCCATTAATATTTGGAGTCCCATCGGAATTCCAAGCTTTGCCAAACCGAATACTTCTTTTAATTGTAGTGGAATTTGCCAAAATCCAACCGTGAACTCTTGGTACCTTTTGCTAAATAATACATATAGGGCGAATCCTACTCCCTGATAAATTCTGGCGATTAAAGTAGCCCATCCTGCTCCTAAAAGTCCCATCGGTGCAAATCCTAATTTTCCAAAAATGAGTACATAATTCAGTGCTATATTTAATATGTTACTGGAAATGGTGAAAACCATGGCAGGTTTTGTACTGGCAACTCCCTCAGTAAATTGCTTAAATGTAAAAAAAAGCATCATGGGAATCATTGAAACACTGATGATATAAAAATATGGTTTTGACAATATCATCACATCTTCTGGTTGTCCCATAAGATTCATTAGGTTCGAAAAAAGAAATAAAATACCCGTGAGTAAAAAGCTAAGGATGATATTTGTGAAAAGGCCATTTTTTAATAAAATGCCTGTGCGATTTAAATCTTTTCTGCCGATAGAAGCACCTACTAGTGGAGTTAACCCAAAAGCAAATCCCATCCCAAAAACCATTACGTTTACAAATACTCCATTGGCAAAGGATGCTGCTGCAAGTGAGGTGGTATCTACATGGCCAACCATCATATTATCAACAATTCCTGTGAACATCTGACCTGCCTGTGAAAGAATAATTGGAAAGGCTAATCTAAGGGTTTTTGAGTAATCTGTAAAGTTCTCCCTAAAGCTCATTGGCTGATTTTTCGAATTTCTACAAGATTAGTCAATAGAATAATTGACCAGTTTGAAGCTGCAAAAGAACGGAAAAACTTCTTGAGTGTGGGAATTTACATTAAAAAATTATCAATTATTTTTTACTGGAATATATAAGTTCTTTTTCGAAAAATCTGGATAAAAACCCCAATGGAGATGAGTATTATTCCTAAAATTGCCACCTTAACTATACCCTCAAAGGCAGTGTTTGCCTGCTTTAAATAGATCCCATAATAGGTCCAAACAACTACTAAACCATAAAAAATATCTTTCCTCTTAAAAAGTATCGTTAAGGCGAGTAGGATTCCTATTACTATAAGGATCTGTGTCCAAATAGATTGACTGAGTCCCAATTCAGAAAGGTTATTCTCTACCAACAAAGCTGTGACATTCGCAATTGTAGCTATTGAAATCCACCCCAAATAAATGCTAAAAGGAATTTTTATCCAAAGATTTCCGCCTAAACTAGTACTAAAATCTAACCCTATTTTTAGTCTTTCATAAATTTGGATTAAAGTGAAAAGTAATACTAACATAATAGCCAGTGATAATGCCACTTTTTCATAATGCCAGGCTAATATCCACAAACTATTGCTTAAGCAGCTCACTAAAAACCAAATCCCAATTTTTGATACAAATCCGTCCTCTTTATCTGATTTAAAGACATAGAATAACTGGAAAATAACAGATCCTAATAATAGAAAATAGATTACACCCCAAATAGAAAAAGTAATGCCAGCAGGTACGAATAGATTAGGATATTGGTCAGAAAGAGCTCCGGTAGTTTTATTATTTATAGGAAGGATATTTGCCAGCGCATTAATAAGAATAACTATCAATAACCCTATTCCATTGAGGATAGCTAATAACTTTCTGTTTTTTAAGACTGGCATGTTTATCAATTAGTTTTAGTTGAATGATTGCGTTTTAGACTAAAACTAATTTGAAATAATGTTGTTTGTAAAAAATCGAAAAACACACAATCTTTTAATGAAGGCTGTGTGTTTTTTAAGTTCCATTCGACTATAGATGGAATATTGTGATAAAAGGAATTTGAGATTAGAATTAGTTCTTTCTAATATCAGAATCACCTAAAATAATTCCCTTTTTAAGTTTCGCAGTACCATCATAGCTGATTTCTACCTCTCCAAACGAAGTTACCTTTACCTTTTCAGTTGAATTAAAAGCAAGTTTTCCTTCACCATATGATTTTACTTTAGTTTTCTGAGAAAGTAAATTTTTAGTTTTTACCACGTTTTCCCCAAATGATTTATAAATCTGTTTTTGAGCGTTCCCAGACTCAATTTTAAGCCTGTTTTCCCCTTTGAGGTTGGCTTTAAATTTTGCTGTTTCCAAGAAAGCCAACTTAACTTCGCTTTCTCCATATACTTTTACAACAAATTTCTTCGTCTCAATAGGTGTTTTACAAACTGCTTTTTCCTCTCCTCTAAATTCTAATTTCTTTAAATTTTTATAGGTGACATATGCAGTTACCGATGCTTCTTCATAAATATTGATTTTTTGTTTCCAGTTACCATTTCTAATCTTCTTGTTTTTAGGAAAAACCTTTGCACCGTCAAGAAAAATTCTAAGTCTTTTTCCTTTAATCTCGAATTTAATCTTTTCTTCATCAATCCCTCTAGAATCAAACCTAATAGCTTCTTTATCACCCTTTTCCAATACAAGGTTAATATTTGGACTAACAAGAATTTTTTCAAACAATGCTAATTCTTGAGATTGTGAAAATCCATTTAAAATAAAAAAAAAGCTAAGCGAAAGTGAAATTAAGACAAATTTTTTCATTAAATGAAGTGTCATTTTTTTTAAGTTTAAAGCCCTCTTCAATTTTAAAAAGGCTTTGTGATAAACAAATATATCTAATGGTAAAGAAGGATTATTTCATAAAAGGTTGCATTGGAGTGAATTTATTTATCAAAAAATCAATAAACTTGAAAATAGTTTTAAAAGTACTTGTTTCAAAACTCAAAATATAATGAGAATTGGATTTAAAAAGCAATAATAATATTCTGGAGGGAATTGTTTTGAGTTACATTCCGGTATTTTTGATTTTAATTTTGGCAATTTATATTGATAGAAGAAATAAGGATATCCATAAAAACTACAAATTATTAAAAGTGTTTCTTTTCTCGTATTTAATACTTTCAATTCCAATTGTTGAAATGGCTACATTTTGGAATTTGAATTTATTTTTTCCTGAAGAATTTTATCCTTTAGGATTGACCATCTTTGAGTTAATGGATAAAGGTTTAATCCATTCTGATTTTCCCGTATATGAAGTGGTTTATAATCTTTTGGTTACAATAACATCCTATTTAATGAGTATTTCTATTTCTATTTTTCTTTTTGTATTAAGTATAAAAAAAGAAATAGCAATAGACCGAAAACTAGGGATGATTTTATTGTAGATACCTGTAATCAATATTTTTTTTATTTCACGGGAATTGATATCATTTTATTTCAAAGGGTCTAAACCTTCTAAAATTGTTGTAGGAGTATGGGGAGTAGTAGTTTTTATTTTATACTATTATACCATTTTAGCAATTCCTTTATTCTTGTTGGGTTTTAATTCATTTGACTTAATCGATACAATTTTATTTGGTGAAGAAACCAATAGTGAAGGGTTTAAAGATTTATTATATTACAGGGATATTAGGTCTTTAAGACTACCTGGATTAAGCTTTTTAGGAGGATTGACAACCGTTTTGCTTGTTTATACTTTAGATAATTTTAAAAAGGAAAAGTCAGGTAAAATTCTTAATTTAAATGATACTTCAATATTGGATCAGGGAATTTAATCTTAATCCACTTTTAGCTTAATGATTCTATCTGATTTTACGAGATTATCTGAATACAATTTTAAATAATAAATACCTTATTCCATTGAATATCATAAATCTCCAATTGGTTAAAATGATCCGTATTTGTTGCCCATTCAATAGTTATTTGCAGACTAAAATTGAAAAGAGTGTCAAAATATTGATTGTAGATATAGGAAAAAGTACCTTCGTGCCCTTCGGAAAAAGCGCTCCAGATTGTAGCATCTTTTTTATCAGAGAAAAATCTTACTTAAAAAAAGTCAGGTGAATTATAATTTAAGTTCGACTTTAGTCAACTGGAAAATCTTAATATTACCTAGAAAGTAAATTGGCTGAATTTTCATATTTAATTTTAACCTCTCTTCTAAAAAGTTAGAAAAGGTGATGTTAAATATTAAAATAGGTGCCTTATTTTGCCCTAAACAAGGCTTTTAAATAATTGCCAAATGGTTATAGTCTAGCTGAGGTGGTGTAAATTTTCTTGACTTAGTAATAAGAATGACATCACATCTTCCTTCAAAGCCAGTCAAATCTGCTAAGGTGATTTTTACATTTTCATTTTTGGTTTCAAACTCGTCACTGCTATACCAAAGCCACTGATCATTCCCATTTTCTCCAAAAACAATGCTGATATACCAGGGAAGAAGGGAATTGATACCACGGAAATGTTTTGGACATATTTGATTAATTCCCAAATATTTAAACAGGATAGGGACAAATTTTCTTTAAAAGCAGCCATAAAAAATGATCAGGAAAATGTGGCAGCCCGCTGTTATCATGTCAGAATAGTTGTAGTAGGGGAGAAAGGGAAAATAGTATTATACTTTTTAAAATAAGGGTGTTTCAAATGGGTGAAACTTCTGTTTGGTGAAATAAATTTAGATGGAGAATTTCAGGATTTATCTGCCTTTGGGAAAAACCTATTAGATTGACAGGAGGTGACCTTAACTGTTGTGAACAAAAAAGCTAGTATTAAGTACAATGATGAGTTAATCTTTGAACAAGATTATACTGAGTCACTAGATGAAATTAGAGCAGTTTTATTTCAGTTTTCCGGGACTGGAGGAGCAGTAAAAAATATTGCTATTGCTAATCATAATAATTAAAAATTGAGATTAATTACATCTTTTACTATTGATAAATCCCCATATTTAGGGAGACATTAAATGATTAGTGTACCTACCTTTAAAAAAATAATATTTCCCATTTTATTAAAATAATTATTTTATTTTAAATAGCTGTAATACAGTATTTTGTGATCAGGAGGGCTGTCGTATATAAATGTTTTTCAAAAATATTCAGCAAAGAAGGGTTACCTATTGGTATGCTATTCATAAAATGAAAGCATTACTAACCTAATTTCCAAACATTATGAACAGCGAAAACTATACTTGGTTCACTCTAAAATTGAAAAGTATGCCAGCGGAAATAAATGGAGCATTTAATTTGCTAAGCAAATTACAATTCCCATTGATGGATATCAATGAGTTTTATAACCAATTAGATGAGATTGAGAAAAAGTCAAAAAAAGAAGATTCTTCAATGGTGTTTTGGATTAGATTGGTGAGAACAAGTATGACTAAACTTGATTTTCCATTCTTTAATTATGAAACAGCTGCAGAAAAATTATTTGTAGTATTAGGAACGTTTATCGTTCCGGAGTTAGAAACGGAGGACTGTGCGAAACCAAAAGCTAATGATGGTATCAAGTATATTTCAAATACACCTGAATCATTGAACCTTGCTTTTATAAAATCATATTTTAATTCTATAAATTGATAGGAAAAGATAGATACTGTGCTATAAACTAAACACCTAATTGATACGATGCGATTGATAATTAAATTGTAATGAAGACTTCAAGATAAAGGTAATTATTACAAGAGAAAAGTCATCCTTTGTTAAAGGATGACTTTTTTATTTTAACTAAATCAAATGAATTTATTATATAACAATAGGAAATTTCCCCCTGCTTGGGAAAACTCAAACTTCAGCCACAATATTTTCTGCCACAAGTTTACTTTGTACATCATAAGGGACTAATTCATACCCACTGTAAGATAAATTAAAACTTGCTCTTCCTTGAGTTATAGATTTCAAAGAAGTAGAATACCTATTCAATTCAGCCAAAGGAACTTTAGCATTAATCACCTGGTAAATTCCCTTAGAATCTATTCCAGTTATTATTGCCCTTCTCGATTGTAAATCTGTCATTACCTCTCCCACAAGTTCTTCAGGGCAAAGTACTTCCAGATTTTGGATAGGTTCCAAAAGCTTAGGATCTGCTTCTAAAAATGCTTGTTTAAACGCTTTTGTTCCTGCAATTTTAAAAGAGATATCATTAGAGTCCACTGGGTGCATTTTTCCATCATGAACTAAGAAACACACATCTCTGGCATAAGAATGCGTAAGTGGACCTTCTTCCATTACCTCCAAAACTCCTTTTAAGATTGAGGGTAAAAAACGAACATCTATAACACCTCCAACTATGCAGTTATAAAACACAAGCTTTCCTCCCCATTCCAAATCAATCACTTCTTTTTTCCTGATATTGAATCCTTCGGGATCTGCCATTCCATCATGGTATGGCAAAATGGTAAGTGTAACTTCCGCAAATTGACCTGATCCACCAGATTGTTTTTTGTGTCTGTAATTGGCTGAGGCTGTCTTATTAATTGTTTCCCGATAAGGGATTTTAGGAGTTAAGAAATCAATTTCAATTCCATAAATATGAGAGAGTCGCCATTTGGTTACTTGTAAATGTAATTCTCCCTGACCAGATAATATAAGCTGTTTGAGTTCTTTTGAATATTCAATTTCAATTGTTAAATCTTCCTCATGAATTTCCCTAATAACCTCAGCCAATTTATCTTCATGATTTTTTGACTGTGGTTCAATAGCTGTTCTGATTCTGGGCTCGGGAAATTTCATTGGCATAAAACTCACTTCAAATCCTTTTTCATGAAGAGAATGATTTGTATTGGTATTTTTAAGTTTTACGGTGGCTCCAATATCTCCAGCTACCAATTTTTCCACTGAATGTCTGTTCTTCCCATCCATAATAAAAAGCTGGTTTATTCGCTCAACTGTATCAGATTGAGAGTTTATTAATTCCTGCCCAATTTTTATTTCGCCTGAATATACTTTAAAGAAGGTGATTTTTCCCAAATAAGGCTCCACTAATGTTTTAAATACAAAAAGTGAGGCAGGCTGGTTAATATCGCACTTCACTTCTTTTCCAGACTCGGTCTTTTCAGGATATAATTCATTTGCAGAAGGAGCCACGTTATCAATAAATCCCATCATTCTTCCACTTCCCATATTATTTTTTGCGGATAAGCAAAAAACAGGGAATACATCATGGTTAAGCATACCAATTTTTAACCCTTTCCTTAGTTCATCCTCCTCCAAACTTCCTTTTTCAAAGTATAATTCCATTAAGGTTTCATCATTCTCAGCTGCTTTTTCCACTAACTCATTATGCAGTTCATTCGCTTTTTCCTTTTCCGAATTCGGTATAGGTAACTTTTCCGGTTTCCCACCTTCAGCTGGAAATTTATACATAACCATTTTCAGCAAATCTATTATGGAATTAAATCCTTCTCCTTGATTAAGAGGATACTGCATTAGGGTTACAGCATCGCCAAATCGACTTTTTGCCATATCAAGGCTATTCTGAAAATTCGATTTTTCATTATCCACCTGATTAAAAGCAAAAATGGTTGGTTTCTTAAACTCATCGACATAATTCCATATTAACTCAGTGCCTACTTCTACTCCGTATTGAGTATTCATCAGGATCACACAAGTATCTGATACTCTCATGGAAGAGACTATTTCTCCTGAAAAATCGTCAAGACCGGGAGTGTCAATAATGTTAATTTTATAGTTTCGCCACTCGGTGTGCATAGTGGTAGCATAGATGGAATTAACTCTTTCATGTTCTATTTCGTGAAAGTCTGAAACAGTGTTTTTATCCTCTACTGTTCCTCTACGGCTGATAATTCCCGCTTCAAATAACATCGTTTCGGCAAGGGTGGTCTTGCCTGATTTCGCAGCTCCAAGCAACACGATGTTCTTAATGTGTTTTTGATCAAATACTTTCATAAGGATATGTGTTTAGTGAGAAAAATTGGTCAAACCAGAACTTTTTATTTCCATTAGCTTTTTGGAATAGCGGAATGGTAATATTTTTTTAAAGAGAAGTATGATGCTTTAGGAAGCAATCATGATTGTAATTTAAGCCACTTTAAATTACCTAGGTATGATTGATATCAAGCAATTGCTGGAAGAAATATTTTTTAATATGACTTAAATCAGAAATTAAGATATTAAATTCGTAATTGCAAATATGTGCGGTGGATTTGATTTGTATTAAGCAAAGAAATTGGATTCTTGTTTTATGATTCTTCAGTTTTCCAATATTGATGAATTTGTTTTTTGAAAAAAACCTTCCTGGTTATGAAAATTAAGGGAGTTACCTTATTCCAAATTTCATTGATATTTCCATCTCTTCTTACCCTTGGATGTAATCCTAATAATGATCTTCCTCCTTTAGCATATGAAGTGCCCGAAAAAGTTAAACCCTATATTGCTTTAGAAGAGAAGCTGAAATAAGAGGGGAGAATATCAATTTGGATTATTTGAAAGTAGAGTTCGTTGAGGAAATTAAATTTAAGGGTACTACTAATGTTATCGGACTTTGTATTAGAAAATACTCTACATGAGAAAAAATAAAAGGATAAAAAAAAGGGCTTAGATTTGAAATTGCGAAACAAAAAACCAAAGCCCAAATATGCATATCCTTACAAGAATAGAGAAAATTTTTGAAAAGCTTGATAATTTATCCAATAATCGACCCATGCATTTATCAAGGAAAAAGTTTGTAAGTCTATTTGTGATGGGTTTGATTAGGTCTCGAAGTGTTCAATTTCCAGAAATAGCTTCACAAATGCCTAATCAAACAAAAATGGAATACAATCATATAAGAATCTAAGACTTTTTTGCTAATTATTCATTGGAATATCAACAAATGAGTATCTTATTATTTCTTTTTCTACCCTTTGACAAACGTCTTTATTTATCAATAGATCGCAGTAATTGGAAGTTTGGCAAACCACATATTAATTTTTTAGTAGTAACAGCTTACTGTAATGGTGTTGGAATCTCTTTGTGGTTTGAATTATTACCCAAACAAAAAAGGGGTAATAGGTAAATTGTTCAGTATGAAGAGGTTTCAGGTCCCTTTCTAAAATTAGATCGCATACTCTTCCAATTTATTAAATTCATATATTTTCCAAATTACCTATGATCAGGAAAATAATTTATGGGCGGCTACCAATCATGGATTAAAAAAATATGATAATAATTTGGAGAAGTTTTCAGATTTTTGTGATTATTACTTTGATGCTGATCCTGAGAAATTAAATCGATTTGGATTTAATCTAGAAAATAATGTTTGGGTAAGAGAAAACCGAAGTATACATAAAATTGAAATTATGAATAAGTAAGACAAAATTAATCATAAAATACCCAATTCAAACCAAACTCAAACTGCCTTGGTTGTCCCATATATAACGGTGTGGTAAAATATCCATCTCTTACTACACCTTGTAAAATATTGGCGAATTTGAGGAACATCGTCACTTTTTTAATGTGTAAACTCCAATAAAAATCTGCTAATACATAATTACCAATTTCAAAATCATTTTGTAAGTGAAATTGCTGTGTTACAGGCATATAGGCATCAGCAAAAAACTTAGAATGCCAGTGGACATCAAAGCCAAATCTCGACAGGATATTTCTGTGTGGAAATCGCCCTTCATAAAAAAAGTTATAGTTCACAAACTGCTCAGGCATTCTGATTACATCTTCATCATCATTTTTGGTGTATTGAGCTAAAAGCAATTGATGAATATGGCCCAAATGTAGTTCAAAATCTAAACCTGCCTGAATTATGGAAATCTGGTCATCGTGTTGAACCGGCACTGCCATATTATTTTCAGGACCAATGCCATGATTGTAATAAATGTAATTATTAAATGTAATGTATTTGGCAAAAGGTTTTATTTTAATTCTCTTAAAAGCAAACGGAAAGTAAACTTCAGATGAGGCGAATTCAGTGGCTTCAAATGGCTCTTTATTAGGATTCATAGAGTTAGCATCTACATTATTCCAGTAAAAATGATTGCCAAAATAGTATTGTTGCATCAAGTCAGGTTCAGCCGTTACTCTTTTATGGATAAGCTTGATAAATTTGGCATTGAGCTCTCCATAAATTTTGCTGCCTTTTTCCTCCTCTGCAATTAATCCTTCATAATCGATTCTAAAATTAAAATTTTCTGTGAGTGAATATCCACCCCTAAAGCCCATAAATCTTTGAGTAGGTGTTTTTACAGGAACTTTTTCAAATGGTAAATATTCGAATTGATAATTGTAGGAGTTTTGCCTTAAGTGAAAAGAATAAAAAAGCCCCTTTGTTTCTCCTTTTATCCCAACAGTATTACTCATTTCATTCATATAAATCCTATGAGCGGATTCTGTTGCAGTAGAATCAAAATTAATATTTGGATAGAATGATTTATTTAACTGAAAATCTCCATCTACATACTCAAATTCACTTTTTGATAAATTAAAAATATGGAAGAGTTGAAAGCTTTCTTCCCCTAAAAACCCAAATTGGTGATATAAATGGGCTTTATTTCTTTTTTGTGAAGTATTTACAATACTGGTAAGCTTATTTTGCAAAAGCCCAACACTTAGGCTAAATAAATCATCCAGGGCTTGAAGTCTGCTAACTGATGGATTACCTAAACCTTCATCATCTGGATCTGGGTAATAATTCTCCTTGTATAAATCCCCCATTACAGCAGCACTATCATCAGAGGAAAGTAATAATCCTCCAGTTTCCTTCATTTTATGGGTATAAGTGGAAAAGTGGGCTAAGAGCCGATATTTCTTATCCTTGGTTTCATATCGGGTTTTAAAAAGATAAGTACCATGGTCTACTTGCCTGTCATTTTTATTTACAGGTTCCATTCCTACCAATAGAGTGGAAGTATTTCTTTGAATTCGGAAACCAGCATTCCAATTAGGTTTTATGTTCTGAGTGTGTTCTACATTAATTAGAGATCTTCCTGCACCTCCCTGAATATAATACCAGCTTGTAAATGGAGATTTGGTGTCATAATGTTTAATATTTTCTGTATCATAGAGGTATAAATTAATAGCATCGAGACCCCACCTCGTCCCATAATTATCAGGTTCATTAAAATAAAGATGTTTTGCTGCAGTGCCTACAGTTCCTAAATCCTGGTACATATAATTATTCCTGGCCACAAAGCTATACCTATGAATATTATTCATGGTAGTATCAAAATAATGAGGCTGGTCTTTATTATCTAATAAATCTTGTTCATAGATATATGGAGAGGTTCTGGTATGGTATTTTTCAATGGGAACTGGCTCTAATAATATTCTCCCTTTTTCATCTTTCTTAGCAGAGTCTATTGTAGTGCCTTCACCAAGCATGTCAGGAAAGTCATCGTCTCCTGTCCTTCTAAAATCCTGGTTATTACCAAACGGATCATCAGTTTGTGCCAGAGAAGTTTCAGGGGAGCAACACCACAAAACGGTCAGAAAAATAAAAAAACGAATGCTCAAAATCCTTAAAAAATTCAATCCCGAAAAAAGTTACTATTAATAACTTAATTTTTAATAATTAATTTAAAACTCGAAGATAATTTATGGTTTTAAAAAAATAGGGGATTTAACTAATTTTATTATTTAAGCCATTCAAAAAGTTCATAGTGTTCATTTGTCATTCCTATGGCTTTGTAAACTTTTTGGGCATTTTGGTTGGTTTTATCTACGTATAACCGAAGTCCTCTATAATTTTCTGATTCCTCCACCAAATTCTTTAATTGTAGGTACATCTTTTTAAAGATTCCAAAATTTCGGAATTCTGGGGTGATGTATACAGAATGAATCCACAACACTTCTCCGTTTCTCCAATCACTCCATTCAAATAATACGAGAAGTGAGCCAACTACCTGACCCTGGTATTCTGCTACCCAATATGATCCTCTTACTGGCTCATCAATTATTTTCTGCACTCCTGCATCCACAATTCCTAGATCTAATTCTAAAAGTTCAGTTTCCCATGCCATTTTAAGTTGGAAGGAAGCAATAGCGTTTTTGTCCTTAGAAATACCTTTTCTAATTTGGATGTTGGATTGGTTAATTGTCATTATTAAATAGGTTCAAAGTAATCTAACAGTTAAAATTATATTAAATTCTTATCAAAAACATAAATATTCTAAGTTTGATTTAGCTTTTATTGATATGGATAATTTGATATTATTTGGCTAAAAAAAACTTAATCTATCCAATAATTGATCAAATTGGTGTAACCCAAAAAAAACCTTACTAATTTGGCAGAATAAAAAATTTCGTACTCTTAATATTATATTAAGAAATTTTACTTTTGAATAATATAGGGTTTTATTGGAGGCTTTTTCCTTGATTAAAGGTCATTTACAATCAGATTTTTTAGAATAATTCTCAATGTAAATTAGTTCTGGGACTTAAATGATAGATTTTAAAGTTATTAAATATATTTTTTTAGTATTTGCAATAGTTTTTACATTCCTTTTTCAAGCTTGTAATAAGCCAGAGTTAGGTAAGGAGATAGTAAAATCTAGTCAGGAATTAAAAGCAAAATCTTTTCCAAAACCTAAAAATTACAATAACCAAAGTACATTAGAAAGAATATTATGGAATGATCCGCTTAAGCCAGTGAATTACCAAAATCAATTTGAAACTTTGCCTCCAACCATGAAAGTACCTGAAGGAATGCTATTTATACCAGGGGAATCAGAAGTTGACAAGGAAACGATAATTGGTTTTTTCTTCGATACTAAAGCAGTTACAGTTGCAGATTTTAAATTATTTGTAGAGGCTACAAATTATAAAACAGCAGCAGAAATTAAGGGATTTTCTATTGTTGGTGAAAGAAAAATTTCAGGATCAAATTGGATGTTTCCGGAAGGCCCTTTTGGAGAAAAGCCGCCACTTTCTTCTCCTGTACTTCATTTAAGTCTGGAAGATGGAAAATCATATTGCCAATGGCAAAATAAACGAATTCCCCTAGCACAAGAATGGTTGTACGCACTTGAAAATAAAGATATTTCTATTAAGAATAAGCTGAATTTGACTTGGACTAATACTTGGGTTTATCCAGAAAATACACATTCTTGGCTTTTTGTGCCAGAAGCTGATAGTAAGAAAAAAGTTTTAGGATATGTATCCAAATCCGAAGTTTTACAATTTGAATTTCCATCTGATTATTCTTCATCAGAGGTTTGTTTCAGGTGTGTAATGGATATTGAAACTTCTTCCAAAAGCAAACAAAAATCAGTAAAAACTGTTCCTTAAAATTGTATCTTTAGGTATGGAAAAGGTACAAAAGGGTATTCCTGCCTTGAATATTGATCTGGTTGAATCTGATTCCCACAAAATGTCCTGTGGATTACAAATTCAAAAGCTTGAGAAAAATTTGTGTAAGATTGATAAGTTAAAGTATCCACATAGAAATATGTTTTATGAGATTCTTTTCATTAAACAGGGTTCAGGTTATCAGACTATTGACTTTTCCAGATATCCTATTCGAGCTAATGTATTTTATTTTATCTCAGAAGGGCAAATCCAAAGTTGGGATTTATCAGAAAACGTGGAGGGCTATACCGTCTTTTTTACAAGAGATTTTTATGACTTGTGGAGTGGTCAGGTTAGTGTGTTTGACTTTTCCTTTTTTCATTCAAGTGATCTGCTTCCATCTTTAAGGTTGGAAAATGATAGTAAAATTCAGGAGTTTGATGATTTATTTAGCTCTTTCAATAAAGAATTTTGTAAATCTCCTGGTTCTCTTCAAGATAAAATATTTTGGTCCTATTTAAATATTCTATTATATAAGCTACAGCAAAATTTTAAGGAAAATCCTAAACGAAATGTCCAATATGCTTACCAGGCCATCAGGAACTTTGATATTTTAGTACAAAAAAACTTTAGGAAAATAAGAGCTGTAGCAGATTATGCTGATATGCTGCATCTTTCCCCCAATTACCTTAACGCTTTGTGTAAAAAAGCTGAAGGAAAACACGCCAAGGAAATCATAAATGAAAGGGTACTCCTGGAAGCAAAAAGGCTTTTATATAATTCTAATAAAGGTATAACTGAAATTGCATTTTCTCTCAAATTTAAGGACGCTTCCTATTTTAGCAGATTTTTCAGAAAGGGAACTGGAATGAGTCCAGAGGAATTTAGAATGGGCTATCTACAGTGGATAATGGAATAAAATTATCAGAAATTTTATTTTATGGTTGGATTGACTAATTTTCAAATTCTGTTCACAGAAGAGCTTTTGAGTCAGATTAACCTAAATTAATTGGGTTAGGAAAAAAGTGTTTGACCAGATTTTATTATCAATATAAATTTAAGATATGTACCAGATAAAGGATGTATTAGTTACGCTGGACCTTTCCGAAATGGATGAGGTGATGATGGAGTTTGCCAGTTTTGTAAATAAGGCTATAGATTTAGATAAAATTTACTTTCTACATGTGGCCAAAGAACTAGATTTACCTGAAGAATTGGTAAATCAATATCCGGACTTGATAAAACCTCTTGATGAATCTATAGAAGGGAAAATTAAAGGAATGCTGGATAAATATTTTACGGAAGAGGAACAGGATATAATAGAAGTTTTAGTGGAGGAAGGAAAGCCTGAAAAAATTATTCTTCAGTTAGCAAAAAAACTTGATATTGAGATTATTGTTCTAGGGCTGAAAGCTGGTCTGGAAGGTGTTGGTATCGTTTCTCATAAAGTAGCACGACTAGCACCATGCACTGCTATTTTTGTACCAGAGGTGCTTCCTAATTTAAGTAGAATAGTGGTTCCAATTGATTTTTCCGCTAATTCTAAATTGGCCTTAGAGTTTGCTGCTTTTATGGCTCAGAAACATGAAAACGCGAGAATTATTTGTCAAAATGTTTATACAGTTCCTTCGGGTTATTCAAGTTTAGGCAAGTCGTATGAAGAATTTGCTGAAATAATGAAGAACAATGCAGAAAAAATGTTCGAAAAATTTAAAAGGACATTGGATGTTGGAGATGTAGAGGTAACTTGTGAATTTACCCTGGGCGTCCCTAATAAAATTGCAGAGGAGATGTATAATTTTGCTGTGAGGAGAAAAGCCGGAGCTATAGCGGTAGGGTCAAAAGGAAGAACAGCTGCAGCTTCTGTTTTAATGGGAAGTACTGCAGAAAAATTATTGAATTATAATGAGCATCTACCCTTAATTTTGGTTAAGGAAAAATCTAAAAATATGGGATTTCTTGATGCCCTTTTTAAATTGTAAAAAAAGAAATAGTTTTAAATTATTAATAGGGATAAATGAAAGTTTATCTCTTTTTTATATCCTCAAATCTGAATAACAACAAAAATAATTAATGCCTGGAAAATTATGGTTCCATCAATGAGGCCTGTAAAATAAAGTCCATTTCTGTTTAAATTCGCACCAAGTACAATTCCGGTAGTGAGAAGGTAGGATAGAATGAACCCTAATTGTAAAGGAGGGTTATAACTGAAATAAACAAGTGCCAATCCTCCAATAAGTGAATTGATAGCCAATACTTTAGCCCTTTTAAAGCCGGTCTTGTGAGGTATTGTTTTGAGACTGACTTCCTGGTCTATATAAAAATCCCTGATATCGAAGGGGAGAGTAATGCCAAAAAAGAATAAAGCCCTTTCAATTCCACCAATAATTTCTTTTTGTCCTATCTCGATTTCTCCCAATAGTGGGAGGAAATAAATTGATCCGACCCATACATAAACTATTAAAAATATTTTGAGGAAATTGATCATTCGTAATGGAGGAAGTGATTTCCCAAAAAGCTTTATAGGTAGTGCATACCAGACAGAAATTGCCCCTAAGTGGAGGAAAAGTACAATTTGGATGAGATTTAAATGGATTAGTAAAAATGCTGATAAAGAGATACTTAGAAGGAAAAATAATACTTTAATCTGAGGAAGATTCCTGATTCCGGCAAGTTTTAAAGTTCTCTGTATACCTAATTGATGAATAGGAGGGATGTTGTAGTCGGCAAGAGTAGAGATGGCAACCAATAATGGAATATATGGATTTACCGGAATGTTAGCCAGAAAATAGGTCATATAAGTACCAGACCATCCGGCAAGGGCCATCCATAAATTACTATTTACTAAAAATCTGAATGCCCGGATCAACTTATATTGAGAAATAAAATAGGGTTGAGTAAAAAATGAAATTGAAAAACAATGGATTAGTACCTTATGCAAAAGGGATATAAGGTAGAAATAGGTTGAATTACGATAGAAATATATTGTTTTAAAACTATTTGATTTCTATTTATTTCAACCTATTTCTATGTGTTTCTGTAAGTTCTAGAAATAATGGCTTATTACACAACCCCTATGTTTTGTTTTCAGAAAGTAATACCTAACTAAAATTAATTTACATTACCTGAATTACCTCTAAAGGACTATTCAGTTTATCTTTTTCATTATTGATTAGTTGTAGAAAATATTCCTTTTCAGCAAATTTAGCGTCCTGTATTTCCCATCCTACCAAAAAGTGAAATTTTGTGGGAGTATTGCCTTTTGCTTTTAGTCTTACATAGAAAGTTTGTGTAATCCCTTCTCCTTCTTCAGGAGCCATTTCATTAGCTATAAAATCTGATTTTGCAGCAATGATGGCCATTCCCATTTTTTCTTCATCAAATGCTTGATTATCGTGCGTTGCTAGAGAAATAAACCCTGGGTTTTCATTTTCAAAGTAAGCAGAATCACTATGTAAATTTACAATTCCTGTTACCAATTCCTCTTCTCCCTTAAGTCCTTGAATAGTCACTGCACTTTCATAACCATATTTCCCTGCCCAAATGGTTACTCTTTCTTTCAAATCATAAGTTTGATCCTTTACAGGCCACTTTTTATAATCAAAGTCGAGAATTGCTCTTACAGGGCCTTCGGAAATTAAGGTGAAATAAACATCCTCACATCCTGTTAACCTTACCAATTCGTCACCATTTTTAAGTGCTAAAGCACCGGAACCCAATGAATTCCCAACTTTCAATACATCCATTCCCCAATCAGCAAGTTCGTGATAATTTTCTCCTTCAATACCAACTTGCTCTAACACCATTTCACTGGTTCTTTTTCCAAAAATATCCTTACCATTTCTAGGGTCAAAATAAAGTCTGAAAGCTACAATATCATTTTCCCAGGCAGGTCCTTCCATTTGGTAATTGGCAGTTTCTTTTCCTTTAAAATGATCTCTGGGTCTGGTTTCGGTAGTTAAACTTGTAAATGTGGTATCACCATCCAGTTTTTTACCAAAATGAATATTGGCCCTTTTTGGAAATGACTTTATTTCATTTTCAGAAACAAAGGAAATGCTAAGTTTTTCACTTGAATTAGCTTTTAGATCGATTAACATGGCCAGCTCATCCCATTGACCATCACCATCCATATCGTCATATTGGCTAACCACTTGATTCCCATCTGAATTCACAATTTTAGGAATTTGACCTTCTGGTATTTCTCCAGCATAATTTACAATATCCTGTTTGGTAAAGACCAATTGTTCATCTTGCCGGTCGATTCCTAAATTGTTTTTCACCTCAATAGTAGAAGCATATTCTGATTCATTTTCAGTCGATTTTTTCCCGGAACAAGCAGCAATTGCTATAACAGTGAAGCCAATCAGGCTAACTAGTAAATAATTTTTACTCATGTTTATTTGAAAAAATATTTTGATAAAGTAGAGATTGAAGCAAGTTAAAAAAAATATTCTGTCAGAATGAGTAATTATTCGGATAAAAAGGAGGAAAAAGCCCGGTATCGTTTTCGAAAAAAAGATACATGCTTATTTGATAATTGAGCAAACAAAAAAAGGCTTGATTTCACCAAACCTTTAATATGGAAAATTATTTTTTCTTAATTCAATTTCTTTTCCAATGCTTCCATTTTTTCTTTGGCATCTAATCTTCCCTCATTGTAAGATAGCCTATACAATTCATAAGCTTCTTGAAGATTCTCTTGTTTCTTTTTTGATGCAAATTTAATTTTTGTGGCAATCTCCTCAGCTGCTTCTGCTTTATCAAAATAAGCATCTGCTTTTATCATTTGCTTTTCCTGCTTCAATACATCCAGATCTCTTTCTGCTTTTGTTAAGGCAGAAATTTTCATCTTAATCTCCTGTTCCATATCAATAATTTCCCTTTTCTGGAAATCTACCAGCTTAATAAGGTCTTGATTTTCAGCTTTATACTTGGCTACTTGCTCTGTTAATCTGGTAATAATTTCATCCTTTTCATTAAGCTCTTTTCTAAGCTTTCTGATAAGTGTTAAAAGTGCCTGATTTTCATTGTTAGAGGCAAGTAGATCATTTTCAGCTTGAATTATCTTTTGTCTGGAATATTCTACAAAAGCTGTAAGACCTCTCAATCTATCAATATGATCTTCATATGTAGTCCCTTTTTCTAAATTAAAAGCGATTATTTCTTCAGACTTTCTGATGGAGTCAATTAATACATCTACTTTATTGAGTTTAGAGACTAATACTGTAGAAAATTCCTGAGAATCTGAAAGTTTTGCTTCAAGTGTTTCTACCTGATTTTTTAATTTTTTTTCATTTGCATTAGGCCCACAGCCTATACAAGAAAGAATAATTACTGAGGTGATGAGTTTAATCGGAAAAAAGGAAAAGCATCGCATCATAAAAAATGAACTTTTATAATTGTTAGATATCAGGTTTAATTTGGTACTTGTTTAATTGCAAGCACATTTCATGAAAATTTCTAGCTTTTTATTGCCAGTTGGTTATAAAATTCAAACTCAAATTTTAGAGAAACTATTTACCAACCTGATTTTTGCGCTCCGAATCCCCCTGCCAATTTAAAAAAAAATTAGACTCAGTAAAAAGTTATTGTTCTCTATCAATTAAGTCTTTGGTAAAACCGATCAGATATTTCTTCTTTTCAGCCTTAATTTTCAGGTTTTCCAAAGAGTCAAAAGCCTTACCAAAATATTGATTAATAGCCTTCTCAGTTTCTTCCCTGATGTGATATTTATTGTAAATATTTGTTATTTCTTCAACCTTTTTTTCCGGATCAAAATCTTTTTTCGTTGTCCATGATTGAAGTTTTTCCAAATCTTCACGTTCGCTTTTTTCTAAAGCATTTATCAAAAGGAAGGTTTTTTTGTTAGCGATAATATCTCCACCTACTTTTTTTCCAAACTTTTCTTTATCACCATATACATCTAGCAAATCATCTTTCAGTTGAAAGCCAATACCAATGTTCACCCCAAAGTTGTTCAGCAAAGAGGCTTCTTCATTAGTTGCTCCTCCAGTAAGAGCTCCTATTTCCAGGCTTAGTCCTAAAAGCACAGCAGTTTTTAATCTGATCATATTTATGTATTCCTCAATGGAAATACGGTCAATATTTTCAAAATTCATATCAAACTGTTGTCCCTCACAAACTTCTTTGGCACATTGGTTAAAAAGTGGAATGACTTTGTAAGCCAATTCCGGCTTCATTCTAATTAGTAAATCATATGCTTTCACAAACATAATATCTCCCGAAAGAATGGCAATATTACTATTCCATTTGCTATAAACAGTAGGCTTTCCTCTCCTGAGAGGGGCATCATCCATGATATCATCATGCAATAAAGTAAAATTATGGAAAACTTCTACAGCAAGTGCAGGTTCCAATGCAGTCTTATAATCTTCAGAAAACAGATAACATCCAAGTAAAGTCAATATGGGGCGCATTCGCTTTCCTCCTATTGAAAACATGTACCTAATTGGTTGGTAAAGTTCCGGTGGTTGATTGCTTAACTCTAGTTGAGCTAATTGTTGATTTATTAATTTTTGTACTTGAGTTACATCAAATGACATGTAATAAAAAATAAAAGGTTGTCAAAAAATCAAGCACCAAAAGTACATATAAAATCACTACTCAAATTTAGAAAATTAATATTTGTTTACATTTAAAAACAAACCATCTGTTAACTTTCATTAAGAATTGTATTAAACCTTTACCCAATTCCATTTAATTTCTTTATAATTTTGGAGCCGGAGATATCTTAAAATAAGCTTAATCTATTTTAAATGAAAAGTATGTGCGATATAATCAATTGATTTCAAGAGTACTAAGCTAATTTAAAAAATTACTATATCTCCAGGTGTTTTATTTCAAATGAGAAGGATGAATTTTAAGGAGCAATTAGACAAAGTTTCGGTTTTTGGAGTGATAAGCAAATGTGCAAAGGAATTGGGGTTTCCAGCATATGTGATTGGAGGGTATGTGAGAGATTTAGTATTGAATAGACCATCAAAAGATATTGATATTGTATGTGTGGGTAGTGGTATTACGCTTGCAAAATTGGTCGCAGAACAACTTGGAAATACTTCTAATGTAACTGTATTCAAAAACTTTGGTACAGCTATGCTCAAGTCGGGAGAGGTGGAAGTTGAATTTGTGGGAGCCAGAAAAGAGTCTTATAATCGAGGATCCAGAAGCCCAATTGTAGAAAATGGGACACTTGAGGATGATCAAAACAGGAGAGATTTCACCATAAATGCAATGGGCATTAGCCTTAATACAAAAGATTATGGCGAATTGATGGATCCATTTGGTGGGCTTAAACACATAAGTGAAAAGCTGATTAAAACTCCATTGGATCCAAAGGTTACTTATTCTGATGATCCCTTAAGAATGATGAGGGCCATCAGGTTTGCAACCCAGTTGAAATTTGACATTGAACATGATTCTTTTGTGGCCATTCAGGATTGTGCTGAAAGGATAAAGATTGTTTCCATGGAACGGGTCATTGTAGAATTGAACAAAATTATTCTTGCTGATAAACCTTCTTTTGGATTTCTATTGTTATTTCACTGTGGACTTTTACAACTTATTTTTCCGGAATTTTTAGACTTGAAAGGTGTTGAAAAGCGGGATGGCTTATCGCACAAAGATAATTTTTTCCATACTTTGCAAGTGTTAGATAATATTTCCGAAACTACTGATGATTTGTATCTGAGATGGGCAGCCATATTACATGATATAGCTAAACCGAGGACAAAGCGATTTAACAAGAAATCAGGATGGACATTTCATGGACATGAAGATATGGGAGCAAGGATGGTTAAACCTATATTTAAAAAGCTTAAAATGCCTCTTGATGACCGTATGAAGTTTGTTGAAAAACTGGTAAGGTTGCACCTGAGGCCTATCGCTTTAGTAAAAGATACTATTTCAGATTCTGCTATTAGAAGATTACTTTACGAAGCTGGAGATGATTTAGAGGCATTGATGAAACTTTGCAGAGCTGATATTACTTCTAAAAATAAGGTAAAAGTTAAAAAGTTTTTAACTAATTTTAATAAGCTGGAGGAGAAAGTGATGGTGGTGGAGGAAAGAGATCATATTAGAAATTTCCAGCCAGTTATTACTGGAGAGCTAATTATGGAAACTTTTGGTTTGTCTCCCTCTAGGTTGGTTGGTGAAATAAAAACTGAGATTCGGGAAAGCATTTTAGAAGGGAAAATTAAAAATGAGATGGATGAGGCTTTTAGTTATATGCTTGAAATTGGAGAAAAGCACAAACTTTCTGTAGTGAGTAAATCAAATTAGTTTCTTTGGTCAAAATTTTAAAATTTTTATTCAAATTCAATTCATTCAATACTTCATTTTTGAAGTGAGATAAATTTTTTATGAAGAAAAGAATTGCTCATGTTTTTTTGTTGATAATTCCTTTATGGATTTCATCTTGTGATTTTACTTTTAAAAAAGAAAGGGAGGAAATAGTGGAAGGAGGAACTCAAAAAAAAGGGGAAATTACAGTTTATGCCTACAAAGGTTTTGAAATCGAAAAAGATTTAATTGATGAATTTACCAAACAAAGTGGTATTTTGGTCTCTATAAAAACAGCCGGTCCAGATCAGATTATTCAAAGACTTGCCATTGAAGAAGATGGAACTCCTGCGGATTTATTAATTGTCCCGGATGTTGGGCGATTACTAAGAGCTGAATCAAAAGAACTTTTTCAAAAAATTGATCTAAAAGAACTAAATGAATCCATCCCGTTAGAGCTTAGGGATAGAGAAAATAATTGGTTTGGATTGTGCAAATTTGCTTATGGAATAGCTTTTTCCAATGAAAGAGTGGATCCTTTGCTTATTTCATCCTATGAAAGTTTATCAGGTCCTGAATGGAATGGTAAGATTCTGACTAAACCATCTGTAAATATATCAAATCAGGTTTTTCTCAGTGAATTAAGAATTATTACAGGTGTGGATTACACTACAGGTTGGGTGCAAAGAATAAGTAAAAATAAGGCTAAGAAATCCTTTGGCAATGACGGTGATTTAATAAATGATATTTTATCGGGAAAAGGAGATGTTGCAATTGTAAATTCAAATGAATTGGAAAGTAGGGTAGATCCAATTGAAAGTTTTGATAATTCAGTTGCCGAAAAGATTGGATTCACACTACCCAACCAGGATGGAGATGGAGCGTTTATCAATATTATTGGAGGAGGAGTAACAAAATATAGTGACAATCCTGATGAGGCTGCTGCTTTTCTAACCTTTTTGACAAATAGCGAGAACAATCAAAAGTTTGCCCACAAACTCTATTGTATTCCACTTTTGACTTCTGAATTGGAAGAAGAAGACTTACAGTTTTCGGATTTTAAAGAAAACTTAGTTAATTTGAATGATGTGGAAAGCAAATTAGCTGAAACAAGGACAATTTTCGATGAAGCAGATTGGGATCAATAAGCTTTCTTGTTGTTATCACTGAATGAAATAATGTCTGATTATCAAATTGTTGTGGCTTTCCATTGAGGTTTTATTGAAAAATACTTATTTAGGCTATTTGATTTAATCAAGAATCGATGTAATTATTATTAATAATTTTCTACTAACAATAAGTAGTTGTTGTTGGGCTTTAATAAACTATTGTATAAAATTACTCCAACAGCTGAACCCATAAAATAAAATTGCTCAAATTATGATGATGAAAGCCATAATAGTGGATGATGAGAGGTTGGCGAGAAGAGAATTAAGGTCATTACTTGAAAAAATTGATGATGTGGAGATCATTGATGAAGCAAGTAATGCTGATGAAGCCTTAGAAAAAATTGAAGAACAAAAACCAGATATTTTGTTTCTTGACATTCAGATGCCGGAGAAAACAGGTTTTGATCTCCTAGAAATGCTTCCTTCGGTACCAAAAGTAATTTTCACCACTGCTTATGATGAATATGCTTTACAAGCATTTGAAATAAATGCATTTGATTATTTGCTTAAGCCCATTGATCCAAAAAGGCTGGCAGATGCCTTACAGAAGGTAAGGGAATTTACCGAAGTTAAGGAAAAGAAAGAAGAGCAGGAAAAGGTAAGTGAGAAACTTTCTGGTGATGATCAGGTATTTGTGAAAGATGGAGAAAAATGCTGGTTTGTAAAACTTACGGATATCCGGTTATTCGAATCAGATGGGAATTATGTAAAGGTGTATTTTGATAATTTCCGACCACTCATTCATAGATCATTAAATGCACTTGATGAAAGGTTAGATGATAAAGTGTTTTTCAGGGCTAGCAGGAAATTTATCATTAATTTACAATGGATAGAGAAAATAGAGCCTTGGTTTAATGGTGGTTTAATGGTTAGCCTAAAAGGAGGCCAGAAAATTGAAATTTCCAGAAGACAGGCAGCAAAGTTTAAGGAGAAATTAAGTTTGTAAGAGTTAAAAAAAAAGCTCGAAATTTTTAATATCGTTGTAAAAATCCACGTCCTCAGGACGTGGTCAGAGATCGTTTTACGGGAAGAATATTTGTAGAAAAATCGACCCATGATTACTTTGAATAAGTTGTCCCCACAACTAAAAAGAGTAATACAAATGAG
>JAHQVQ010000365.1 GCA_019634305.1 Flammeovirgaceae bacterium
AGGGGCTTCCCTGGTGATATAAATATCGTGTGGGTGGCTTTCCTGAACACCGGCAGCAGAAATTTTGGCGAACTTAGATTGTTTCATTGTTTCGATGTCGCCAGCTCCACAATAACCCATTCCAGCTTTCAATCCACCAATCATCTGATATAATACTTCATTTACTTTTCCTTTATAAGGTACTCTTCCTGAGATTCCTTCTGGAACTAATTTCTTCACATCATCTTCTGCATCCTGGAAATACCTGTCTTTAGAGCCATGTTCCATAGCTTCTACAGAACCCATTCCCCTATAAGATTTGAATTTCCGCCCTTCATAGATGATCATTTCACCAGGAGCTTCTTCAGTACCCGCTAGTAGAGAACCAATCATAATACTACTTGCTCCACCAGCAATAGCCTTTACAATATCCCCAGAAAACCTGATTCCACCATCTGCAATAAATGGGACTCCGGTATCTTTCAATGCCTCTGCTACAGTGAAAACAGCTGATAATTGAGGTACTCCAACTCCGGCAATTACTCTTGTAGTACAAATACTTCCCGGACCTACACCTACTTTTATCCCATCAGCACCAGCATCTGCTAAAGCCTTAGCTCCTTCTCCGGTAGCCACATTACCAACGATTACTTCCAAGTCTGGGAATTTAGCTTTAACAGCTTTTAGGGAATCAATTACACCTTTTGAGTGGCCATGTGCTGTGTCAATAGTTACAACATCAACACCAGCATTTTTTAATGCCTGAATTCTATCAATAATATCATGTGTAACACCAACTGCAGCTCCCACTCTTAATCTGCCAAACTCATCCTTACAGGCATTAGGTCTGTCTTTGTTTTTCAGGATATCCTTGTAAGTGATCAGACCTATTAGTTTATAATTTTCATCAACTATCGGAAGTTTCTCAATTTTATACTCTTGTAAGATCTCTTCTGCTTGTTCTAAACCAATTCCTTCGGGAGCTGTAATAAGATTTTCCTTGGTCATAATTTCTGTTACCTTTCTAGATAAATCTTTCTGAAATCTTAAATCCCTGTTGGTTAGGATGCCAATAAGTATATTTGAATTATCGATTACCGGAATCCCACCAATTTTATACTCCCGCATAATTCTATTTGCATCAGCAAGTGATTCATCGGGTTTTAGGGTAATAGGATCGAGTATCATTCCACTTTGAGAACGCTTTACTTTTCTTACCTGAGAAGCCTGGCTCTCAATAGACATGTTTTTATGGATGAATCCAATTCCTCCTTCCAAAGCCATAGCAATAGCCAATTCTCCTTCTGTTACGGTATCCATAGCAGCGGAAATTAAAGGAATATTCAACTTTATTTTTTTTGTCAGAAATGTCGAAGTATCGGTATCGCGGGGAAGAATTTCCGAATAAGCCGGAATTAATAAGACATCATCGTAGGTTAATGCCTCGTATGAAATTTTGGATGAATTTAATGACATAGCAAATAATTTTAGCTTCTTTTATTTGCCGCACAAAATTAGATGGTTATTCTGATATTTACTAACACCCCAAAAAATATTATTAATAAAAATATTTAAATATTTATAATAGTCTTATTTTCAGTGGTATATAAATGGAGAAGTTGGGAAGCTATTAATTTTAGTACTTTAAGAAGGCTTTTAAGCCTACTGAGAATCGAGATGAAGTAACACATAAAAATGAACATTCCATCTTAATGATAAATAAAAGTGGATTTGAAAAGCTATTAACCTACTGCTTAAATAAATTATTAACTATTTTTGGAGCTAAGTAGCTTTGCTTTATTAATGATAATTTATTTTTGCCACTGCTGATTGATTATTGAGGTGAAATTGCTCAATAAAAAAAGTACGATTACTTATTTTAGACTAAACGACATCCAGAACTGGTTTCCAGGAAGATTTCCGGAATTATTTGAACCCAATGCCCAGAAAAAGAAAAAAAATAAGAAGAACAGAACGGCTGACTTTGAGTTTAACTTCTAAGGAAAAAAGTTTTATAAAAGCTTTTAGAAGGAAATTTAATGAGAAGCTTGAGACCAATTTTTCTTATGGAGAGATTTTCTTGTTGTTGTGTGATGATGAGGCAACAAAACAAAAAGTAAGACCAGTTCTAAAGCAATTATCAATATTTGAGAGCTGTGCAGAAGGGGATTGTGCAGAATTGTAGAAGTTGGGTCCCTAATTTTGATTCATTTTAAGTGGATCTCTATTTTTATTATAACCTAGACATATGAAGTGTCTGTATTTTTCTGGAAAAATAAGATGTATGCGATTGTAGATATAGAAAGTACAGGAGGAATTTCATTTACTGATAAAATTACTGAAATTGCTATTTTTATCCATGATGGAGAAAAAATAGTAGACGAGTTTACTTCTCTTGTGAACCCTGAGAGAAATATTCCCCCCTTTATTTCACGGCTTACAGGTATTACCAATGAAATGGTAGCCGATGCCCCAAAGTTTTATGAAATAGCCAAACAAATTGTAGAAATTACTGAAGGATGCGTTTTTGTAGCCCATAATGTTGGCTTTGACTATAACTTCCTTAAATGTGAGTTTAAGGCATTAGGATTTAATTACAGGCGAAATAATTTGTGTACGATCCAAACAAGCCGTCAATTAATTAAGGGGATGTCTTCCTATGGACTTGGTAAACTATGTACAGAATTAGGGATAAAAATAGAAGGAAGGCATAGGGCAAGAGGAGATGCTTTTGCAACCGTGAAGGTTTTTGAGTTGCTATTGGTCAAAAATTATAAGCCTGTCTTTGAGGAATTATTAAATATTGATACCTATAGCATCAAGCATCATCCAAATATTTCAAAGGAAACCATTGATAACCTTGATGAAAAAACAGGTATTTATTTTATGCATGATAAAGATGGGGAGATAATTTATGTGGGTAAAAGTAAGAATATCAGGCATAGGGTAATGAGCCATTTTGCGACAGTGCAGACCAAAAAAGGACAACTTTTAAAAAATGAAGTAAAAGATATTTCATTTGAGGAAACTGGAAGTGAGTTAGTAGCACTTTTATTGGAATCTCATGAAATAAAGAGAAACCAGCCTAAATATAATAGTGCTCAAAAATGGGGGAAATTCCGATATGGCATTTATCAGTTTTATTCTCCCGAAGGCTATATTACCTTTTCGGTTCAACGACTTAAAGACTTTAAAAAAGAACCTGTAGCTAGGGTTTATGCCAAATCTCATGGATTGAATCTTCTTGAAAAGGCTTTGAAAAAATATAAATTATGCCAAAAATTATGTGGTCTTTATGAATCCAAAAAGGAGTGTTTTAATTACATGGTTCAGGAATGTAATGGGGCATGTGTTCAGAAAGAGGGGGTAGAAATTTACAATGAGCGAGCAAATACTGCCATTAAGTTTTTTCTATATGAGAATGAAAATTTTTTTATAATAGAACCTGGAAGGCATGAACAAGAAAAATCGATAGTGCATGTGGAAAATGGAACATACAAGGGCTTTGGTTTTATAGGAAAATCAGAGGGAATTTCTACTCCTGAGCAATTAAAAGAGGTTATTAACCCATTTGAAGATGATAAAGATACTGCCAGAATAATTAGTAGCTTTATCAGAAAAGGTAAATACGAAAAGCTAATAAAGTATTAATGAAATGTCCTTAAAATTTAAATCTTAAGAAACCTGCGGCAAGTGAAACAGTACTTCCTCCTCCCAAATTGGCAAAAAATGTTGTCAGATCTCTGGTGGCTATTCCAGTTTCATAAAAGCCCTTTCTTGCAATATAGGTAATACCAAAAGGCAAGTTTACTTTACTGGTGTTATTTCCCCCAAAATTCAACCCGGTTGAAATTTTAAATATTTTACTTGGCCGATAATCTCCTCCAATAGCATATAATACATTTTCCAGATTTCCTGGAGCATCATTTCTAGGTGCTATGATATCAAACCCTATGTGGAAAGTATTGTAAAGTTCATAACTTGCTCCCAACCTTACGGTACTTGGTAATTGTACTTTCAGGCTACTAGCCCCTTCCCAGGCTAGTGGCGATTTATCTCCTGCAAATTGGAATGCACCCTCATCGCTGGCAAGAATATTAAAATTATTGAAACCTGCACCTGCAAATTGTACAAGCTTTCCATCATTTACATTATAAACATTCCCATCCCAATTGATACTACCAACATTGGTTACAGCCAATCCTATGTATAAATTTCTTTTGACCACCATGGTAATGCCAAGATCAAAACCAAAACCTCTACCAACTGGTTTGGGATAGGCTAATCTGCGGAAAGTACTAACATCATTTGGAGGTCTAAAAGTAGGACTAGAAATTGAAGCAGAATCGCCAAAATCTAGACCGAAATCTTCAGAAAGGGAGATATTTGAAGAAACCAATTCATTCCCTTTTGCCTCCATTTCAATCATTAAAATTCCTAAAATATATCTGGCGCCAATTCCTGCATATAGAGAAAAGTCATAAGTATCTATTAATTGTTTACCATAACTAACATTTATTTCCCTGAACCACGAACTGGAAACTTTTGATCCATCCATTATCTGAGAATAAAATTTAGAGGAATCACTGCTGTTATATAAACCTAAAATTGCCTGATCCTGAATTTCCTGAGGGAGATCATCCATTCCTTGGTTAGAAGGGTGTCTTGGATTCCTAATCGTACTTCCATCGGAAAGTAGTATTTCAGGAAAATAACCAGCATTTGCTCCTAAAAAAGCAAGCTCAGAAGTTGTTTTGTTAATTCTTGAGAAAACCTGAATTCGATCCCTTACACTAAATGCAATACCCTGATTTTTTGGTAGCCTCATGCTGCCTCCAAATAGCATAATGTCTGCATTTACAGCTTGTACAGTGTTGGCAAATTTTTCTGCAGCTGCCTGTTTTTGCTCATTAGTGAACTTTATTTCACTTGAGTTAAAAAGGGTTTGCTTTAGTTCTTTTCTGGAAAGTGCTTCCGAAAACCAGGTGGCATTAACCTCAAAAAAACCAAATGTGATTTTTGGGTCTCTAAAACTTTTATGAAAACCTAAATTGGCAGGGTTAATTCCAATACTTTGATAATCAGTTACAAATGTTGTGGCTACTCCTCCTCTACCTGTTGCAGAAAAGGCAGTTGACTCCATTTGCCCAAATGAAAAATTTGAATAAATAAAAGCAAAAGTGGCAATTATTAATTTTCGTATGTTGATATATTTTATTTTGAAGACCATTTTAAAGAAATTCCAAAAAAATATGTAGTTGGAAAAAGAATATTCTAAAACTAAATGCGCAGTCATAACGCAATATCATATCAATCATTATTTATTCCTTACTTAATTAAAATTCCCTTCACTGTAACAGCAGGATTAAAATTTTTTACCCGGTAAGTACAAAAGCAAAAATAAATATATTTTAAATTTGCCTAATGGGAAGGACAATAAAATTAATAGATTTAAGCACCCAGGAGCGTATTGCCTTAGAAGAAGGGTATAGTC
>JAHQVQ010000032.1 GCA_019634305.1 Flammeovirgaceae bacterium
ATTGTGCTGAAAACACTCTCCCGGTTTTATGGATCATCAATGGTGACCTTTTCTCAAAAGATTTTGATGAAAGTGATATTAAAAATTGGGTTATTGATGCAAAAAAAATATTAGATCGGTATCCTAATTTGCAGATAATGCTTACTCAGGGGGACCGAGATTGGAATACATCAAGGAAAAAAGGATGGGAAAAGGTAAAGCTCATTGAGAAAAATTTGAAGAAAAAAAAGGATTCCAGAATACATTTGTTTTTAGAAAAAGGTTGTCCTGGTCCATGGGTTTTTAAATTTTCTCCAATTTTAGAAGTGGTTATCATTAATTCCCAATGGTGGAATCATCCTTTCGAAAAACCCTTACCTTCAATGGAGATTTGTGATTATCCTGCTGAGGATATTTTTTTGGAGGAATTTAAGGATATTCTTGATGAAAGTGGTAATAGAAATCAACTTTTGATTGCTCACTTTCCCCTTGAATCAATGGGGAAGTATGGAGGGAAATTTCCTGCATCATCCTATTTATTTCCACCACTAGTAGGAAATGCGGTGGTTTCCTTCCACCAAAATATCGGAAAAAGCAAAGATATTGTAAATGAAGAATTTGATGCCTTCCGACACAAACTGAATGATATTTTGCTGGAGTATAGTTCTCTTATTTTTGCTTCCGGGCATGAGAAGAATCACTCAATTCTAAAAGTTGACCAAAATTTCTATATTAACAGTGGAACCATGGGAAAAAGCAGTTTTGTCAGTCATCAAGGACAAGCCTCTTTTGTGTCCAGAAAACAAGGTTTTATGGAATTAAATTATAAAAAGAATGGAGAGATAAATTATCAATTTTATCAGTGGAATGGAGAGGACTCTTATAAAGGTAGCAGCGGGTTATTAGTGGAATCGCCTTGTGGAAATGATGAAGGTAAATCCACTAATCAAGCTTACCAACCATGTAATGAAGATCCATCCAATATGGGTAAAGATACCATTACTCTTGATTATGACGAAAAAGTTAAGATAATTGCAGGGCCAGAATATAAGATGAGTAATTTTGGGGAATTTTGGTTGGGACAACATTATCGCAAATCTTGGACAACACCTGTTGAAGTACCCTATTTAAATATGTTTACCACCTTTAATGGATTAACAGTGGAAAAAAAGGGTGGGGGAAGGCAGACTACTTCATTAAAAATGAAAGCAGGGAATGGAAAAGAATATGTATTTCGTTCGGTGAATAAAGATCCCTCTAAAGCAATAAGCTATGAATTGAGAGGAACTTTAGTTTCCAAAGTAGTGAAAGATCAAACAACTACCCAGCAACCTTTTGGGGCAATGGCAGCAGATCATCTGCTCAATAAAATTGGAATTTTACATGCCCATCCCAAACTCTATGTTTTACCTAATGTCTATCAACTTGGTGCTTTTAGAACAAAATATGGAAACTTATTTGGCATGCTGGAGGATCGACCTACTGATAATGTGGAAAAAGAGGAGATTTTTGGGAAGGCAAATGATATCGTAAAAAGCTATAAATTATTTGAAGAATTATACAAAGACCATGATAGCCATATTGATAAAAAAGAATTCTGCAGAGCAAGAGTTTTTGATATGCTGGTGGGTGATTGGGGTAAGCATGAAGATAATTGGAAATGGGCAGAATATGATATTAAGGGAGGAAAACGATTCAGACCAATTCCCCGAGATCGGGACCATGTTTTTTCAAGTTGGGATGGGGTATTTCCCTCACTGGCTGACAGGGAATGGGCAAAACCAAGTGGGGAAAACTTTGATTATGAAATTAAAGGATTAAGAAGCCTTATGTGGCAGGCCAGGCATTTGGATAGGTTTTTAGGGAATGAGTTGACAAAAGGTGACTGGTTGGAAGCTGCAATAGAAATCCAATCATCCATTTCGGAAAAGGATATAGAGGAAGCTGTAAAAAAAATGCCTGAAGAAATTTATCATCCTAACGGAAAGGAAATTGAAGATAAACTAAAAGCAAGGATTAAAGATCTTCCTAAATATGCTGAAACGTATTATAAAATACTAGCGAGGGAAGTAGATGTCGTGGGTTCTAATAAATCGGAGTTTTTTTATGTAAAAAGGAATACGGATGGAAGTGTAATGGTTGAGGTAAATGATCTGGATAAAGATGCCCAAAAACCAATCGAAAACAGAAAATATTATCAGCGGATTTTTTATCCAGAAGAAACCAAGGAAGTTCGTTTGTTTGGCCTTATGAATGATGATATGTTTTTAGTAGAAGGTGAAGCCGAAACATCTATTTTGATCAGGATTATTAGCGGATTTGGAGAAGATAAAGTAACTGATAAATCCAAGGTAAAAACTGGTGGAAAGAAAACACTTGTATATGATAAAGATGAATTGGGTAACTATAAGCTTGGAGTAGAGGGGAAAAGGATTCAATCAAAGCAAGAAGATCTTTATCATTATAATAGAACTGCTTTTAAATACAATACTTATTTCCCTCAGGTTTCAGTAAACTACAACCCATTTATAGGGTTTGCCTTAAATGGAGGAATTACTTTCACCAGACAAAACTTTTCTAAACCTGATTTTAGTGCAAAACATAAAATCAAAGGTGCTGTTGGTAGTGAGGGTAATTTTGAAATTAGTTATTCCAACCAAATCAGGTATCTGATTGGAAAATGGGATGGAATATCAGGGGTTCAAATTTCTCAGCCTTTGAATTATAACTATTTCTTTGGCATTGGAAATGATACAAAAAAAGAAATGGACAAAGGAAATGACTTTTATAGAGCACAATATAATTCCATTAAATTCACTTTAGGAGTTTCCCGAAAGTTTTGGAAACAAAGTTTAATAGAACTGACTGGAAACTATGAGAAAAATGAAGGAATAGTCAGAGCAGGTAGTTTTCTTGCTGAAAATCCGGAAATTTTTGGAATGTCACCACTAGATCTAATTTATCTGAAAGGATTATTAGAACTTGATTTTAGAGACAGGGATGCTTTGCCAGAAAGAGGATTCAGATTGAAATTTACACAATTTGCTGGAAATATTTCTCAGTCTGAGGATAACTTAACAAGTATTTCCGAGCTAGAAATGGAGCAATACCTATCCAATTATAATAAAAATCCTTTGACAATTGGATTAAGAGTAGGAGGTGGGATATCCAGTGGAATGTTGCCCTACTACAAATTATTTTCCCTTGGGCAACTCAATGATTTGAGAGGTTATAGAAGGAACAGGTTTTCAGGGGAGTCAAAAGCTTTTCTCAATTCATTGTTGCGGTGGCAATTTGTAGAAACTAAAAACACATTTGTTCCGCTTAAAATTGGTATGAGTGTATTTTTTGATATGGGAAGAGTATGGGCAGATAATGATACAGAATCTGCAGATTATTGGCACAGAGGTTATGGAGCAGGGTTCTATTTTGTGCCCTTTAAAGAACAATTTGCCGTACATCTCAGTGCAGGAGCATCAACAGAAGAGCCTTTTTTAGTGATGTTCGGGATTGGAAGTGTTTTTAAATAGGTGAAATTAAATGAGGGGTTTTAAGAATCCTTTAACTGTTATATTAAATAATTTTCAATTTCAGGTGGGCCTATAACTCTAATTGCTTTAGTAAAAATGCCAAATATAAAGATTTTGGTGAAGTGAGAAAAGGTGTGATTTTACTAATAGATTACATAAACACAGTTCCAAATCGAAGCATTAAATTAAGAAATTTTTCATCTTAATATCTAATTAAAATTTTGATTTTCTACGCTGTATTGTTATCATCACGGTTTAATATTTGAAAAATAGAGCGATAATTAAATATGAAAAGAAGAAATTTTATTAAATCAGGTACAACTGCATTAACTGCAGCTGCTGGATTTTCTATTATACCTTCCACTGTGTTGGGAAAATCTTATGGGAATATTGCCCCAAGTGATAAGGTAAATTTGGCCTGCTGTGGAATTGGTTTCAGAGGAGGACAAATTATAAAAGCCTTGCATAAAACAGGTTTGGCTAATATTGTTGCCTTGTGCGATGTAGATATGGGAGCTCCGCATACTAAGGAAGTTATGGAGCTATTTCCCGATGCCAAAAGATTTCAGGATTTTAGGGAAATGTTCGATAAAATGGGTGATTCCATTGAAGCGGTAAGTGTTGGAACTCCTGATTTCTCTCACTTTCCTATTACTATGCTTGCCATGTCTTTGGGAAAGCATGTATATGTGGAAAAACCTATGGCAAGGACTTTTAAGGAAGTTGAATTGATGATGGAAGGGGCAAAGAAATACAAGGTTGCCACTCAAATGGGAAATCAGGGTCATTCTGAAGCTAATTATTTCCAATTTAAAACATGGAAAGAAGCTGGAATTATTAAGGATGTAACTGCAATTACAGCCCATATGAATAGTAAGAGACGGTGGCATGGGTTTGACCCGAACATGACCAAATTCCCAGATGGAACACCAATTCCTAAAACTATGGATTGGGATACCTGGATGGTGACCGCTCAGGAACACGATTACCAAAAAGATTTTGTAAATGGGCAATGGCGATGTTGGTATGACTTTGGAATGGGTGCCTTAGGAGATTGGGGAGCACATATTATAGATACTGCCCATCAGTTCCTTGATCTTGGATTACCTTACGAAGTTGATCCTATTAAACTTGAAGGACATAATCCATTTTTCTTCCCATTTTCTTCTACATTAGCCTTTAAATTTCCGAAACGAGGCGATATGCCACCAGTGGATATTACCTGGTATGATGGAATAAATAATGTTCCTGCTGTTCCGGATGGATATGGAGTGTCTGAAATAGACCCGGATATACCACCACCCAGTGATGGAAAATTACAACCTGCCAAGTTGAATCCTGGAAAAATAATTTACAGTAAGGAATTGACTTTTAAAGGTGGATCTCACGGGAGTACATTGTCTATCATTCCAGAGGAGAAAGCAAAGGAGATGAAATCGAGCTTACCTGAAGTTCCTGAAAGTCCCTCCAATCATTTTGCAAATTTCCTATTAGGATGTAAAGGTGAAGAGGAATGTCGTTCTTCCTTTGATATCGGAGGACCACTTAGTCAGGTGTTTACTTTAGGTGTGTTGGCTCAGCGATTGAATACCAAGATAGTTTTTGATCGGGAAACTAAGCGAATTACCAACAACCCACTAGCCAACGCTTTACTAGTTGGAGAGCAACCACGAAAAGGATGGGAAGAATATTATAAGTTATAGAAAGTACTCCAAAACTTTCTTTTTCCTATTAATAAGAATACATCAATTTGCTTCTAACAGATTGATGTATTTTTTTTATTAAGGATCAAATTTTATTTCCTCAAATAGATAATCTTAAGTTCCAAGCATTGATATAGGGTTGTTATACCTAATTTATTGTATTTTCAAAAATAAAATAAAAGCGCATAAGTCAGATTTAAAAAAAGTTATGGGAGAAAATTACAAAGCACTGGAAAATGTTTGTCAATAGGAAGTATTTACACTCCAAACCATAGATGGGCAGTTTGTTCGACATTAGCCTGGCTTAAATTAAATCATTCTTTCCTTCTCAGCAATATATATTGATAGAATCGATGAATGATTCAACAAACTAATTAATAACTAATATTCAGAACATCAAAAAATGAAACCGCTAGTCCTTATTTCTGTATTATTTTGCCCCTTATTTCAAGTTTCTTGTAATGATTCTTCCAACCCTGAGAAGGCATTAAACCCATCTTTGGTTTTGTGGTACGATAAACCTGCTGTTAAATGGACCGAAGCATTGCCCGTTGGAAATGGTCGGTTAGGTGCCATGGTTTATGGAGGGACTGAAAAAGAGATCGTTCAGTTTAACGAAGAAACCCTTTGGACTGGACAGCCTCATAACTATGCAAATTCGGGGGCATTTCAGGCGCTTTCTGAAATTCGACAATTATTATGGGAAGGGAAGCAAGTAGAAGCACAAACGCTAGGAAACAAAGAATTTATGTCCCTTCCACTAGGTCAATTTAATTATCAACCATTTGGAAACTTATTATTAGATTTTCCTGGGCATAAAAAAACTACTAATTATAAAAGGAAACTAGATCTGGAAAATGGGATTACCTCTATTAATTATGAAATAGGGGAGCTGAAATTTAAACGTGAAGTTTTTGCATCAGCTCCTGATCAGGCTGTGGTAACTTATATGGAAGCTTCAA
>JAHQVQ010000366.1 GCA_019634305.1 Flammeovirgaceae bacterium
ATGTATTGGTAAATTCCTGTGAGATTACCACATCCGAGAATAACAATAAACTAAAAATTAGTAATAATCGATTTCTCATATTAGAGACTGGATTTTTGAAAGAAAAAACAAGTTGGTGGGTTAAAGTTCCATTGGATAAAAAAATATACTTCCAATGTATGTTCTTATCAATAATCATGTAACTTTTTACAAAGGTCAGCATTTTTTTTTAGAGAAGTAATTTAAACTTACTTCTTTTTACTGCAAATACCCATTTCATTAACCTTAGTTCATAGAAAAATTTAGAAATAGCGCTGCTATTCCTAAACCCTTCCATTTCCTGAGAACCATAAACTGGTCATTTTCGCCAATAAATAAAAACTTTAAGCCATTTCAGAAGTTGTAAAATGTCCTATAAACAAACAGTTTCTTTTAACTATTTAAAAGAAACTGTTTGTTGTCAAAGATGTTTTTGATTACCAGATTTTAATAAAAATCTAATCCAAAGGAATAAACCATATTTTATCACCTTCTTCTGGTTTTAATCCTCCCGAAAGTCCATTATATTCTTTGAGTGCACTTAAGCTGATCCCATATTTTTGGGAAATTCCCCATAAGGTTTCTCCTTTTTCATAAATATGATAACTAAGTGGCAATGAATCGGGCTTTTGCTCTAAATAGTAAATCCCTGGTTTAAGGTTTTTCTTCAAGTGAGTATCATTAAATTTTGCCATATCTTTTTTAGATACACCCCAATCCGCAACAATATGATTTAATTTTACTTTACCATCTACTTTAATTGCCTCCAACCCATTTGCCATTACTTCTTTATAACCCTTCCCAACGCTTTCCATTGGAATAATAAATGGATATTCGTGTTTGATACTATCACGATAAAAATAATTCTTTTTCCCCCTTACTTTTCCCTGATAGGCATATTGGTTCAACTTACCTACTAATTCATATTTCCGAGTAGGATGAATCGGCAAAATTACAGAGTAATATTTATCATCCGGTATTCTCGCACCAATTAACCATGGATTTATGGATTTTATACTGGCATGCCAGCGTTTCAAATCTTCCTGAAAATTTGGAGAATTTCTATAAGATTCGCTGAAAGTGAAATCTGCAATTTCCATCAGAGTGTTATTGGTTCCGCCAACATATTCTAAAAGATAAAGTGGTGGTCTGGAAATATGGGTATCGTTAATCTGAGGACTAAAAGCCAAATAGTTTGCTACAAAGTGTAACAGGTAAAAATGGCTATCCTTAGTTAGGACCACATGGTTAGGATTTATCCTATTTTCTGCCAAATAATTTTTGGTACCTGTAAGCCCCGAGTGGAAACTCAAAAGCGCATACATCCAGTTTCCCAAATATTTATTACTTTTCTTAATATAAGCTCCTGCAGCTCTGGTGGAGGAAATGATATTTTTCCTTTCATCTACCATATAGTCTACCCTTAAATCAAATTCTTCAGCAGTTGGAGCTTTAAACTGCCAATATCCCACTGCATTTGATCTTGAAACCGCATTACCATCTAGCGTACTTTCCTGAACTGCAAGGTATTTCAAATCATTTGGTACACCTAAAAAGTCCAGTTCCCTTTCCATAGCAGGAAAATATAAATAGCATCTGGTAAGTAGATCATAAAACCTTGTTGGATTAATTGTCAGATTATGAACTTTACTTTCTATAAGCGGTTTTACACTTTCCTCAATTTGTATCTTAGTCCCCAACAAATTAAGTTGATCAGGGATATAAATTTGCGAAAATAGTGGAATACTAAGGAAAGATAAGCCAATTATAAAAAGCGATGCTCTTCTCAACCTTCTGTTTATTCTAAAATTGAGCATAATGTATTGAGGTTAATTGTTAAAATACAGGTTAAGTAATAACCGTTCAATAATTCTTTAAAAAGCTACCTGGCATCACTTCTAATGTGCAATTTTTCGATAGACCAATTAGGAGCAGAACTGTAACCAACTGAACTTAAAGTAGCATTTCCAGTTACGTCCAAAAAATTGAATAATGAATTGGAATTAAAATTCATACTTCTTGTAACTCCTTCCTGCTCAAGCAAATTAGGAGCTGGCAATGGCTGACTACTTGAAATAAAAATATAATGATCCATACCAAAAGGAGCTGTAACTCTAAACAGACGTGATGGACCTAGTTTTATTTCATCTAAATAACCTAAGCCTTGCCTTGTCCCAATGTTTTCTATTGAATTTTCAACATTTCCTCCTGACATAGGAAAAAGTAATTCAATTTGCCCTTCTTTATCCATTGAATAAACATAAATAAAGCGGTTCTCTTTATTCCAGGATGCCATCTTTTCAGGATCCTTTTTTAACACCAGACCATAAATCTCCCCATTTTTGGTAGTTCCATTTTTAAGTAATTTTCCAGAATTCGCATTTTTCAAAGAAAGGCTATAGGGAAAATTTGCTTCATTCGGAGGAGAATCCAAAACAAACCATGCCCTGATTTTTCCCAATTTCCTTGATTGCTCCACCAACTCTATAGATTCATCACTATTCACCCATTTGGTTTTTAATGGCAAATAATGGACTGCAGTATCTTCAGAAATCTGTGGGTTCACCCACGAATAAGCCAATTGATTTTCTTTCACTCTTCCTGCAAGACAATAATGAGCCTTTCTGGCATCCTTCGTAAACCGAACCGCACTTCTTTTTAAATCTAATGCCTTTTTTAATTCAGCAGAAAGGCTTTTACTCATTGGAAGATTGAGGAAAACACCCAATTCCTTCTGAACCTTGGAACAATCCTCCAATATCACAGTAGACAGCCCTTTTCTCAAACCTTCTTCAGTAATTTCAGAACCAATCTCTACAGCTTTTCCACACAAATTATAGACTTCCCATTTTCCATCATTGAAGTCAATTATATGCGTGAGTTTCTCTTCCTGATAATCCTCTAATAAATTGAAATGAAATTTCTCCTGTAAATCTGCCACCTGATGATATAAAGAAATTAAATCCCGATTATCATATGTTGAAGAGCTTCCCCAAAGTAATAGTGATGGACTTTGAACTTCCACCCAGTTGATCACTTTAAAAACATCCCCAGAATTCACCTTGGAAATCAAACTACCTTCTTTCACTTTGGCTTTACATTTCACTAGATCAATTACCTCAGTTACCTGAAGTTGCAAAGAAGTATTTTTATAATTCTCCAATATACAGCCTGCTTTTATCCCAAGATCATGTCCTCCTTCCAAAATAAACGCTCCATTTTCCTCCCTGACAAGCGTTAGAAAAGTTTCACCAGAATTAACTTCATTTTCGTCACCAAAAAGACTTGTTCTTAATCTGGATTTTGGCCCTTCAATCACTGGATATTGGAAAGCCACCCCATTATATTCCATAATCGCTCTTACTTTTTGTATTAAAACAACTGAAGGCTCTTTTGAGGAAGAACTTTGCATGGCTTTTAAAAGTGCATAGGTAAAAGCACCATGACTGTTATTGTTTTCATCAATAAATTCTTTGGCAAATTGATAATCCTGAGTGGAGGAAATTACTAAAACTCCAAGTGCTGTAAGGTTTTCGGGAACTGTTGGATCAGCAGCATCTTTACCATCTCTTCTCAAATATCTTGACTTAAACTCCCTATTTTTCAATCCACCTCTGGTAACAGAACCACTATTACAACTATCAAAAATTACGGTTAGCCTAACTCCTTTTTTCCCTAATGAAGAAAAATATTTATTCAGCTCCTTATCGCGAATATCATCGGCTCCTGCATAAGCATCTGCCGGAATAATTGATTCATCATAATTATCATCTTCATTAGCTGATTTAGAGTTATAAACCTGAGACCCGTGGCCAGCATAATAAATAAAAACCTGATCACTCTGTTTGGCTCTTTTCACCAATTGATCCAATTGAGAGAATATGGCTGCCCTACTGGCTTCCTGATTTAAAAGTAATTTCACATTGGATTTATGAAACCCAAATCTCGAAATAATCATACTGTTGATACCCAGCGCATCATTTACCGCCCCATCCAGATTTTGCCAGTTTCGGTTTTTTATTCTGATACCTTTGCCCTGTGGCACATATTCATTAATACCGATAATTAGCGCCAGCTTATCACCAGCAAATACATTAGCAGAAAAACTACACTGAAGAATAATAGTAAAGAATAATAGATTAATTTGGCGTATGTTCATAGCTTATAGTAGGTTATTTTGATTATGGAATTATTGTAGGATAGCCACCTTTTTAATCCTTAAAACCTAATGATTTGCCAATAGAAAGTCAGCCTTTCCAAACTTATTGGCAAAAGAACTAATGGTTAATTTTAAAATATTTTACTGTGGCTTAGGAAATGTTCACTTCATTGAAATTACGGTTCATTACATTTTTTCAACAATTCAATTCAAATGTTTTTTTTAATCTAAATCAATAAATTTAATTGCATATATATAAATCAGTTAATGCTCTGGTCAATGAGTTTTTTATCTGATTTTAAATAGTAATGATACAACCATATAAAAGTGAATATAATGATGTGGAAATTTAAAACACTGTTTACGATATTTTTGATCCAATGGATATGTTTTTTTTCAAATGCGCAATCTGTGAGCTATAGTTCGCATAATAGTGTACATACCTATAAATCGAAAGATTCCTTTTCTTCCTACGAAATTCAACACAAAGGGAAAATAGAAGTTACCGAAAATGACCAGGCTATTAAAAGCATTTCTTCCGGAGGTTTTTTAAAGGTAAGTAAAACCACGTTTGGAAATAAGAGGGCAATTGTGATCGAAAGTACCTCTTCCGGAAATTTACAATACACCTATTATGTAGGAAAAAAAGCGACTCCTTTTACACCTGAAGGGAAAGCTTGGCTGGCAGATATCATGCTGGATGTCATCAGAAAAACAGGCATTAGTGCAGAAAGTAGGGCAAATAGAATCTACAAAAAAAGTGGCGTTGATGGAGTGATAGAGGAAATTAGCGAAATCGAAAGCAGCAGGGTAAAGAGCCGTTATTTTGAAGCTTTATTGGGAAATAGCAACATTAACAATAAAGGTTTAGCCACAATCGCCAAATCTATTGGAACATCCATTAGTTCTTCCAGTGAAAGAGGTAGATTATACAGAAAATTCAGCAATAAATTCTTTAATAATGATGAAGTAGCCATTGCCTATTTTGAAGGTGTAGGTCGGATAAGTTCAAGCAGTGAAAAAGGGAGTATACTCAGACATGTTTTAAAGCTTCATAAATTATCGGATAATATGATGGTAGGTTTACTGGAAGCGTGTACCAGAATATCTTCAAGTTCGGAAAAAGGCTCCGTATTAAGGGAAGTGAATGATCTGTTTTCCAACAATGAAAAGGTAATTGAAGCCTATTTTGAAGCGGTAGATAATATAAGTAGTAGTTCAGAAAGAGGAAGTGTATTAAGGGGTTTATTAAAAAACAATCAATTGAATGGACCTGCCATGAGTGCCTTACTGAAAAGTACAGGAAATATTTCTTCCACCTCTGAAAAAGGATCTGTATTAAGATTAGTATTAGAACATCCATTACCCAATAATGAAACTGCTTATAAGGAATTTTTCAAAATTGCAGACCGGATTTCCAGTAGTTCTGAAAAAGGCTCGGTAATGAGGAAATTTTTGGGAAATACTGAACTATCTTCGTCAAATGTTGGCGTATGGTTTTATGAATCCACCGCTAGTATTTCTTCCGATTCTGAAAGAGGAAGTGTCCTGAGAGCTTCTTATGAGTATTTAGGAAAATATACTGAAGTGGATAAAGAGTTTTTTCAAACAGTAAAATCTATTTCCAGCAGTTCAGAAAAAGCTTATGTCTTGCGGAAATTGCTCAATAATAAAGATAATATTTCGGAATCTCTACTTCTTGGGATTATTGAAACCATTCCAAATATTTCTTCCAGTTCAGAAAAAAGCAGGATACTGATCGATGTAATTGAGGTAATGCCTAAAAATAATCAGAAAATAAAGGATGAAGTTTTAAGCGCAGCCAAAACCATTAGCTCGGATTCGGAGTATAGAAGGATAATGGAAAAAATCCACAATTTGGAATAATCCTCCATTATTCCTTTCACCTGGCTAATTGCCCTGGTTTTTAGCAACAATCAGGACTCTAAATACACTGCAAAATTAATTTTCTTGTAATTTTTAGAAGACAGAAATTAGATGTTGGAAGTTAGAATTATTTCTAACCTGGCTTTCTGAAAAAATATCTGACCTCTATTAATACACACTAAATAGATGTGCAGAATTAAATATACTTAATAAGTGCCACAACTTTTTGATAATGAGATAAAAGTACTCAATATAAAATAGTACTGGTACTTAAGTTAATTTACAATGTACTAAACAATCTAAATTTAATCTATCTGATCATCATCCAAATAAGGAAATGAGAAAATTCTGGCTTGGAATTCTTATCAATACTGTATTAGGGTTATTATTCTATTATTATGCCTACTACGGTCAGAGAGGGGAAATCCCTGATCTGATTGAGTCCGGTTGGTATATTCCAGGAGTCATATTTCTGGGTAACCTGGCTGGCTGGGGTGTTTTCGGTATAAGCAGGTTGCTCAACAAGATTATCGCCTGGGAAAGGAATATTACCCTCCGGCTCGTCATTGAGTTAATACTGGACAATATTGTTGCCCTTTCCCTGATTTTTTTGCCTTTTTCTGCTTATCAGGGTTTGTGGATGAATGCAGAAGAATTAGGTTATTACTTTACGCTGCATCAGGAAATTATCACAAAATTGGTAGTCATCCTTTTCTTTACCATTTTCATTTATGTGATTATTGATTTTACAGTTTATTCCTATTTTCAATATGCCGTAGTAAAAATCCAAAAAGTTCAGGCGACCAGAAAACAGCTGGAATTGCAATTTGAAATGCTAAAAAGTCAGTTGAGTCCCCATTATCTTTTCAATTGCCTAAATACAATTTCTTCTTTGCTATATAAAGATGTAGATCTGACTGAAAACTTTATCCGAAACTTTGCTCAGACTTATCAATACATATTAGACACCAACAATAAAAAACTGGTAAAGCTGGAAAATGAAGTAGAATTTGTGAAGGCTTATATATTTCTACTGAAAGTTCGGTTCGATGAAGGGCTAAAAGTAGATATTGATCTACCTTCTGAGGTATTAAAAACTGAAATTCCCCCTCTCACTTTACAATTGCTGGTGGAAAATGCGGTGAAACATAATGTCATTTCAGAGGACGCTCCATTGCAGGTTTCTATTGGTATGAATAAAGATAAGAGATTAGCGATCAGTAATAATAAAACCAGAGTTCCCTCTGATACTTCTTCTTTTGAAATTGGACTTAAAAATATTAAAAGAAGATATGGCTATTTCACAAAGTTGCCCATACAAGTTATCAATGATCAATTGTTTACAGTCAATCTGCCTTTACTTTCTGAAAACCAGCCCGTTACAATATTGAATTGATTATTTCAAAAAAGAATAACATCATTAGTAATGAAAAATAATTTTATTCATAATCTCTTCTTCAGGTTGTTTAGCCCGCCAATTTATGGGCTAATGCTCTATATTTTGGTCCTTTTAATAAATGATAGAATTGGGCAGTTAAATGAAAACTTCGAGTTGTTTGAAGCCTTACTTTGTGTAGTCCTCACCTTTTTTGTTTTTGAGG
>JAHQVQ010000367.1 GCA_019634305.1 Flammeovirgaceae bacterium
ACTCCCTGATGTAAAGAAGGCAAGAAACCATTTCCCCAAAGTCTTGAATATAGCGGCTGTCCACCATTTTTCCCTGCCGAAAGTAGTACGCAGAAAGACGGTAAATTTTCATTATCAGTTCCCAAACCATAACTCAGCCACGAACCTATAGAAGGTCTTCCTGGCTGTTGTGAACCTGTTTGGAAAAAAGTAATTGCCGGATCATGATTTATGGCTTCCGTATACATGGATTTGATCATACAAATTTCATCTGAAATTCCAGCAATATTGGGCAGCAATTCACTGACTTCCATACCCGATTGCCCATGTCTGCCAAATTTGAAATGAGAAGCCGCCAATGGAATAGATTTCTGTCCGGAAGTCATTCCGGTAAGCCTTCTTCCTTTGAGGACAGAATCGGGTAATTGTTCACCATGCATTTTTTCCAAAGTAGGCTTATAATCAAAGGTTTCTAGTTGAGAAGGACCTCCCGATTGGAAAAGATAGATAATTCTTTTGGCTTTTGGCAGATGATGTAAACTATCCAAAATACCTCCACCATCATTCCTGATTTGGGTTGATGCCATTAATTTATTCCCCGAAAATAAAGAAGCCAATGCTACTCCGCCCAAACCTAGCGAACTTTTTGTCAGAAAGTCTCTTCTGGATTTTGTTCTATGGTTTTCAAATGCTTTCATATATATGTAAATCTTTTATGACTTTTAAAAAATTGCAAAAACTCCTTATCGTTTGGTATAAACTTCATCCTGATTCATCATCATACTGGTAGTTACTGCCAGGGCTGCTGTTTCAGCGGCATCTAGATTTTTGTCGAAAGGAATGTCTCCCACATCTAAAAATGCTGTGGCTTTTCCAGGGTTTTCCTTGTAGTTTTTTAACTCATCCTGATACAGGTTTTTAAATAGTAATAATTCCTCCTGATTAGGGTTTCTTCCTGTTAACAACCTAAAACCAGTTTCAATTTTAGCCTCAATTCCTCCCTCATTATTCCGCATTAATTTTTCTGCCATTATTCTGGAAGCTTCCACATATTGTGGATCATTCAAAAGTACTAGTGCCTGTAATGGCGTATTTGTATTTTGCCTTCTCACAATACAAACATTCCTGTCGGAACCATCAAAAGCCATCATTGAAGGAGGAGGGGAAGTCCTCCTGATGAAGGTATACATACTTCTTCTGTACAACCCTTCTCCTTTATCTTCTTTATATTCCAATAAAATATGGGAAAAGGAAGCTTTTTCCCTCCATAGCCCTTTGGGTTGATAAGGTTTTACACTAGGACCTCCAACAGTCTTCACCAAAAGTCCGCTAGATGCCAAAACATTATCCCTTATCATTTCGGCTGACATCCTGTGTTTTGGCCCTCTGGCAAGTAAAATATTTTCAGGGTCTATTTCTCTTAATACTTTTGATGCCTTAGAACTTTGGCGATAAGTAGCTGACATTACAATCAGTTTTTGAAGCGCTTTCACATCCCAACCAGATACTCTGAACTGAATGGCAAGCCAGTCTAATAATTCAGGATGACTGGGTAAAGCGCCCTGGTTTCCAAAATCTTCCGGAGTACTTACTATTCCTTTCCCAAAATAATTCTGCCAATAACGGTTGACAGTAACTCTGGCAGTCAGTGGATTATTTTCGTCAAAAAGCCATTGTGCGAGTCCTAGTCTGTTTTGGGGTAAGTCTTCTGAGAAATTTAAAATGGCATCAGGTGTTCCGGGATCAACTTCATCTTTTGGAGAATCATAAACACCTCTGTCCAAAACATAAGTTTTACGAGGTTTGTCCATTTCCTCCAGCACCATTACTTCTGAAATGGTATCCAGTATACTAAATTCCTGTTTACGGATATTCTTCAATTCTTTTTGAATGTTTCGCATCTGACTATCCATAGTTTTGGCAAAATACTCAATAGCCATTTGTTTATCTTTAACAGTCCATTCTCCTGGGTTTTCTGCAAGGCCTTCTTTTCCAGCTAAAATAGCCACTTCCAAAGCAGATAAATCGCGATCGTAAACAACAATTTCTGATAGGCTTCCAGTAAAAATTCCATTATCTCCGGAAAATGCTCTATAGCTTTTCCCAAATTGTAAGTTATTATTTTGGGATTTTATAGATTTATAAAGATTATCATACTTGATCGTTACCTCAGATTCCTTCCCATTTAGGAAAATTTTTAATCCATTAGCTTTACTGGAACCATCATAAGTCATGGTAATATGAGTCCATTCCTTGATGGGAACTTTTTCCTTTGTAGTGATTTGAATCAGATTATGAGGTAGGGAATTAATAAATCGAATAGTGAGTAATTGATTTTTATCCAGATAAGCCTCATATCCTCTCCACAAAGAATTTTTGTTCCCCGAATTGCCAAATATTACAGTAAAATCATCCACATTTTCTGGAGCCACCCAAACTCCAATACTCAATGGTTCATACCGTTCAACATGTGCTATTCCTTCCAGATGGAAGTAATCATAATCATCATTTAAATTAAGCCCTTTCTTCCCTCCTCTTTCTACTATATCTAACTCTCCATAAGCTTTACCAGGTTTTGAAGGAGATTTTATGTTTTTTATTTTTTTATTCTCCGCTTGTTCAAGTGGATAATGGGCAACCAACCCTTTTTGAGGAATTTCAGATGGGTTTTTGAATTGTTTATTCAACAAATCTGATTTGGCAATTTGAGTAATTCTATCTTCCAATTTTTGATCTTCAGTGGCGATTTGTTTTTTAACAAACTCAATTTGCTTGTCAGTTTCCTCAGAAGTCATCCATAGCATAGGACCAACATTGCCATCATCCCCGGTCATTCCAATTTCATTTATATTATTATAAAATGCTGAAAGTTTATAGAAATCCTTTTGAGTAAGTGGGTCATATTTGTGATCATGACAGCGACTACATTCTAAAGTTAGACCCAGAAAAGCTCTGGAAGTGGTAATGGCCCTATCAAATACATATTCTAATCTGTATTCTTCATCTACAATACCTCCTTCAGCAGTCATAGGATGATTCCTTTGAAAAGCTGTTGCCAAAATCTGATCTTTACTTGGATTAGGCAACATGTCTCCGGCAATCTGTTCTGTTACAAATTGATCGAATGGCATATTTTTATCAAAAGCTTCAATTACCCAATCTCTCCAGGGCCACATGTAGCGGTAACCATCAGCATGATAGCCATGAGAATCTGCATAGCGTGCCACATCTAGCCAGTCCATAGTCAGTTTTTCAGCATTTTCCTTTGTTTGTAACAACCTGTCTACTAGCTTCTCATAAGCATTGTCTGAGTTGTCATTTAAAAACTCGTCAATTTGTTCCAGCGAAGGGGGAAGACCAGTTAAGTCCAGATAAACTCTTCTCACTAAAGTTTCCTTATTGGCTTCTTTTGATAAGGATAGACTTTGTTTTGCCAGTTTATTTAAAACGAAATTATCAATTTCATTTTTAACTAAACTTTCTTGGTTAACCGCGGGAACTTCTGGCTTTTCTGGTTTAATAAAAGACCAGTGAGGTTTATATTCCGCCCCTTGCTCTATCCATTTTACTATGGTGGCAATTTCTTCATTACTCAAAGAAAGGTTTGATTCCTTCGGAGGCATTGCCTGTTCAGGATCATCTGATATCATTCGAAACCAAACTTCGCTTTTTCCTAATTTTCCTGGAACAATGGCATGTTTTCCTGGAGACTCTGTTAAAGCTGCATAAGCTCCTTCTTCCGTATCAAGCCTAAGCCCAGCTTCTCTTTTATTATTATCAAAACCATGACAGGCAAAACATCTATCGGAAAGAATTGGTTTTACATGAAGATTAAAATCTATCTTTTCAGGAAGATTCAGAGATGCCTCTACAATTTCCTGTGGTTTTTCAACACTACAACTGATGAACATTAGAAGAATGGAAAAATTAAACAGGGATGTTAATAGGTGGTTGTTACATGTAAATTTTACAATTTTCATTTTCTAAAAATAATGTTAGTAATGATTTTTGAGGCCGCACTCCGTTTTTAATTTTAATTAACCTTTTTGGTAATTTGTAAAGTTATTTGGTATCAGCAAAGACAAAAAGTATTATTTTATCTATTTGTATAACTATTTTAACTAAGTAGGTTAAAAATGTATTAAGTGTAATTCCCACAATTAATTCATTTCCCCACAAGAGTTTATTTTATCGAATAACAAATTTGCTGAAAATGTAGATCAATCTTTTGGACTATTTTCTCAAAAAGGAAGGACAAAAAGTAAATAAAAATGCCCTTCCTATATTAGAGATTATATAAACAAAAATACTATTGCTTTTTATTACAGGAAATTATCAAAAATGAATGAGTCTTGTGTGCTTGCTGGATTATAGCCTGGCTGACTTGGACATTTTGTACTCGATTTTTTTATCCAAAATCCCTTCATCCATAAATTCCGGCAATCCTAATGCTGATCATTAAATTTCAACCTTTAGCTGCCCTAAGTTAGAGACTTTTGCTTTTGGTCTTTGAACTTTTTTTAGTTACAAGCCTCACTATTGCTAAGGCTTATTCTTATTGAGTATATTTACATGTTATCCTACCACATTTTATCATAAGAATAATATGGTGTTTTTTTTTCAATTTGATTTATTTTCAAGAACTTTCCGCTATTATTATCAGATGATAAAGCCTATGCTGAAAAGGTCTTAAAAATTTGGAATTTTTCAGCCTTTTTAAATAGACAAACAACAATCAATATTTATGTTTGAAGAAAATATTTTCCAGCCATTCAAGAAAACTAATACTGGTAATTACAAGAAGAAATCCAGTGGTAAAGAAGTCTGTTTTTGTTTAAAATTCGATGAATTCGGAGCATATATTGATGTAACGGACAAAAAGACTAAACCCATTGATGTTAATTATCTCAGTTTTTCGGGAGCTACTAGAAATGTACTCAGATCGATTGAGGAAATTAATGATAAAAACATATTCCAGATCGATTGGGAGAAAACTCCTGAAAATATCTATCTGGCCGACCACAGCTATTTACTTTGGCAGTTGAAACATTGCCACAATATAATTGACAATTCAGGGAATCCTCTCAGCTTTCAGGAAGGAATTGGAGAAATACAAGTACAGGTACAGGAAGGCTCCGAAGAAAAACCCAAAAGTTATGAGGGGAAAGTTGGATTAGAATTTCAACATGAATTTTTTACTGATTTCCAGCTATTGACCGATGAGTTTGTTACGGCTGATTCACAAATTATAGAAATAAAACCTATTGGAAATAACTTTCTGCAATTACACTATTTCAATGCAACATTTCAGGAACCTGATTTTGTAAAATACCTTTCTTTACTTTTTTCCTTTATCGAAAACTGCAAAGTGATTTATAAAGATTTTAAGGTGAATTATTCAGGAGAAAAGATTTATCCAGAGCCTGCCCTAATTTTTGAAAAAATTGATGAAGACGATGCGCTCGTTATGCGTGTTGGGCAAACCCTTTCTGCCATCGATTTTGAATTTTTGGAGCAATATGAATTGCTCAATTTTGCGGAGATCAATCAACTGGAAAAAACAATTTATGTAAGAATGATTGAACAAAGCCCGCTCGAAGATTTAATTGCTGATATTAATAAAGCTTTGGCGAGGAATATTCCTAAAAAAAAGGGGAGGCAACTGAACAATGTTATCACAGAAGGTAATATGTTCATTGTCCCAAAGGAAATTGCCAGTGAATTTATATACCGGGAATTACCCGAACTGCTCCCTAGGTTTAAGGTATTTGGGGCTGAAAAATTAAAATCCTACAAAATTTCCACACATGCACCCACATTGCACCTAAATCTTTCTCATGGAATAGATTTTCTGGAAGGAGAAGTTTCTCTGGATTTCAATGGAGAAAAAATTGGGCTTTTTGATGTCATTAACCAGTTTAATAAAAAACATTATATCAGCTTAGGTGATGGTTCGCATGCACTGGTGAATGAGCAATACATAGAAAAACTAAACAGGCTTTTTAAGAAAAAGAAGGAAAAAGCTGCTATCTCCTTTTTCGATTTGCCCATTGTGGAAGAATTGATTGACGAAAACGCCAGCAAAGCTACTTTTCAAAAATCCAGGGAAATATTTAAGGGATTTAATACCCTGCAAAAAGCCAGAAAAGTTTCCAGCAAAGTAAACGCAAAACTCCGACCTTATCAGGAACAGGGTATAAAGTGGTTGAAATACTTGGAGAAAAACCAATTGGGAGGATGCCTGGCAGATGATATGGGACTAGGAAAAACCCTGCAAACCCTTGGTCTGCTCAGTACGATTTATCCAGAGGAAAAAAAGCCTTCTCTAATCGTAATGCCCAAAAGTTTATTGTATAACTGGGCAAATGAGGTGGGTAAATTTTGTCCGCAAATTTCCCATTATATTTTTCATAGTGGAGCCAGCAATCTGGAGGGAGCCATAAAAGCCAACTTGATTTTTACCACTTATGGTATGCTTCGGAATAATATCCAGGATTTTTCCGAAGAAGCCTTTCACTATGTCATTCTGGATGAATCCCAAAATATTAAAAACATCAATACGCAAACTTCAAAGGCTGTTTTGATGCTTAATGCTACTCACCGGCTGGCTTTGAGTGGAACACCAGTGGAAAATAACCTGAATGAATTATTTTCCCTATTTCGGTTTTTGCTGCCTTCCATGTTTAGTTCAGCCGAAATGTTTAATCGGCATTATGCCACGCCCATTCAGAAAAATAATGATGTGGCTGTTATGACTGAGTTGCGAAAGAAAATCTATCCGTTTATTTTAAGAAGGCTTAAAAAAGATGTGCTGAAAGATTTACCTGATAAAATAGAGCAGGTATTGTATGTAGAAATGACACCCAAACAAAAATTATTATACGAACAAAGGCGACAATATTATAAGGAAGCCATAAACGGGCAAATTGCCACCAAAGGTGTTGGAAATTCCCAATTCTTTATTTTTCAGGCGTTAAATGAACTTCGGCAAATTGCCTCTATTCCCGAAAACAAAACCGAAGGGAAAGTATCATCGCCCAAATTGGAATTATTACTGGAGCAAATGTTGGATGCCATTAGCAATGGGCATAAAATTTTGATTTTTGTAAACTACCTTAATGCCATTGAACTTATCGGGGAAAAACTGAATGAAGCCGGAATCGATTTCGTGAGCATGAGTGGATCTACCCGCAATCGGCAGGAAGTGGTAGAAAGGTTTCAGACCAATCAGGATTGTAAGGCTTTTATCATGACCCTCAAAACAGGGGGGACAGGATTAAATCTCACTGCAGCCGATACTGTTTTTATTTTTGATCCATGGTGGAATGTAGCCGCTGAAAATCAGGCGATTGACAGGGCACATAGAATTGGGCAGGAAAATAAAGTCCTTTCCTATAAATTAATCACCAAAGATAGTATTGAGGAGAAAATCCTATTGCTTCAGGAAAAGAAAAAAGAAATGTTCGAAAATATCATTTCTGCGGATAGTACTTCTGTAAAATCGCTATCGGAAGAAGATATCAACTATATTTTGGGTTCAAAATAACTATTACAAACGGAGATTTAAGGATTAAATTAGCAGAGGTTGATGTTCTCTAAAATAAATTAAAATGCAACAAGAATTTACAGTTACAAATAAAGCTGCCAGAGAGGAGATTATTGCATCTATCGATTCTAATTACACGAAGGTGATGCTCGAAAAAGGATTTTTGCCAACAGCAGTCGTATTTTGGGAGACCCACCAATCTTTGCTAAAAAAGGAGGATTTTCGTGATGAGGTACTAAGGCAATTGAAGAGGTTTAAAAATAAAGAAAAACTGACAAAATATGGCATTGGGCTAATTTGCGGATCGGTATTTTATAGTAAAGAAGTTTTTTTGGCGTTCAGGGATCACATTTCTGATGATATAAGATTGCTTTTAGATGCCTTATTATGGGAACCGTCTTTAGATGCGGAATACATCAAAAATGAATTTCAGATTGAAGTTCTTAATAAAAAGCCATCCTGGGTAGATAAGAATAATGTTCTAGAAAGCCGATTTTATCTTTTTTATGCTTCTCACAGTTATGATTATGAGAGTTTTTCAGGATATAATTATACTACCAAATTGCATTTGCCTGAAATGATCCAGGTGGTAATGCGACAATATTATCCCAAACCTGCCGAAGCTTCTTTTATTCCCCTGGATAAGCCAGAGCCTACCGATTATACTTTTTCCGGGGAACAAGTCATCCTTTCCGAAATGCCCCGATTGATTCTATTTGATAAGCAAGGTTCTATTAAATTAACCAACTCGGGAAAGGTAACTGTAAGCAGTGCAAAAAGAATGAGGAAGAGCCTGCAAATCCAGGAGTTTTACCCGGACGATAAACAACTGGGTTGGATTAGGGCCTGGCTTGTTTCCACCCTATTTGCATCTGGAAAGTTACCCAAAAACCAAAACCAGTTTCATGAACTTATCAACTATATTTTTAATAATCAATATCTCATTAACTATTCCCAGTGTTTACATCTTCTTTATGATTTGAAGGGAAATCACAACCTTCATTGGTATGAAAAAAAGCTTGGTGAATTCTATTTAGAACTATTGAAAGAATTACCAGAAGGAAAGTGGATAAGTTATGCTAATATTGAGTTTTTCATTAAATATAATTACTTCAATGTGGCGGCTTTGAATGAACAGAATGCTAAACATTACCTCTATTATAGTGAAAAAACCGATTATGGCTATTCAGAAAAATTTTATATCAATTCGGCCACTTATAAACCCATGGTAAAAGATACCATTTTAAAAGGTTCTTTATTTTCATTTGCTGCTATGGGACTGCTGGATGTAGCCTACAACCAGATTGATACAACTACTTTTGGTAAAACTTATTTTTCTAGCTATGATGGGTTAGCATTTGTAAGACTAACTCCCCTTGGAGCGTATGTTGCAGGAAAATCTAAAATTTATAATCCACCTAAAATAAATGAAGACGATCAGTTTATTCTGGCGGAAGACACGCTTATGATTATCTCTAAAAATGAAAAATTGCAGGGTAATTCGGAGATAATTTTAGCTGCCTTTGCCGAAAGGGTAAGTTCTTCAAGGTATAAAGTTTCTTTCAGTTCTTTTATGAAAGATTGCAAGGGAATAAAAGATATCAACAATAAAATAGGACTTTTCAAACAAATAATCTCCCAGGAATTACCCCAAAACTGGAAAGAGTTTTTCAAAGAGATAAATAATAAAAGTACACCTTTCACCTCAATAGGTGAATCAAAGATTTTAAAAATAAATGAAAATGACAGGGAACTTATACAGCTAATCGCTCGTGATGAGGTCCTTAAATCATTGGTAATAAAAGCAGAAGGGTTGCATGTAATTATAAAGAAAGCAAATTACACAAAATTTAGGGCAAGACTTAAAATTTTTGGTTACATCTGGTGAAAGTTTTTTGATATAAATATTTTACAAAAGCTATAGCCTAAACTATGTAAGGCTGACAAATCTGGATCTGCTACTTTTAGTTAAGTCTTAAAACTTAACTTTACAGAGATGAAAAAAGAAAATACTAGAGGTATCGCAGGCAAAAAGGTATATCTGTGGTACACACTCAGGCTTCATTCACGTCAGAAAAAAAACAAGGCTATAGGAGCTACGCTATGCTCCGGCCTTGTTTTTCCTTTTATTCACTTTGTTGCCGCTTCTCGCTAGGCTTTTCCCTTTTTGTTTTTAGTTCAAATAGGAAAATGTATTTTTAATTTAATCCCTTCGCCACATGGATGAGTTCTTAATCCAAAGAATTAATCCATTTGGCTATTTTCAATGCTTCTGCCTTTGGCACTTGTGGCATTGGAGGCATCTCTGTGGCATATCCAGGCCAATTTTCAGGCTTAGGATTATAGATTAATTCTACTATTTGCTCATCAGTATATTTTCGCTTAGCTACTTCTGAAAAACCAGGTCCAATTTGCTTTTTATCTTTATTATGACAAGCAAGGCAAGTGTTTTTAGTTAAAATCCCCTTCACTTCATCATAAGTTGGGGCAGCTGAAGCCACTACCTTTTTAGTAGGAGTAGTTTTCCTGGTTGGTTTTGTTACCTTTTTTTCTACTATTACTGGAATGGATGAATCTTTTGTACTCACTTTAGTGATATCCAGTTTTTCCCCATCAGGAATATTATTTAAAGTATAATAAGCTGTAGGATGCACTAAAGAATAGGAATTTTCTTTATCTCTTACACCAATAAGAGAAACTACATGGACATGGTATTGTTGCAGGCTGTCCACAATGATTCTGGCTTTCATACCATCCTCAGAAACCTGTACACCTTTTACTTTATTGGTCATATTTTTTACAGGCGGGCTTCCATAAACAGGGTGATATTTATAAGTGTAACTGTAAACACTGTAAGAAGCGATATCTTCAGCAGTTGCTTTATCAACTGGTTGAGTAAATTCAATTTCAAAACCATCTGGTTTGGCATTTATCTTTAGCATCTCAAAAGGAACCTGATTGTTCCATTTTAACCGTTGCAATCCTTCATTTGCTTCACCAGCAGAACCCCAACCACGGTTAGTTTCTCCAACAAACAAGGAACCATCTTCTGCCCATGACATTCTCAAAACACCTGACTGGAATCCACTTCTAAAATCCCATGCAGCTCCCTGATATTCCCCATTTATTTTTTCCAAATGCACTCGCATGATCTTACTTTGTCCCTGGTCTCCCACTAGTAATTGTCCTTGAAATGGGCCAAAAGTATATTCTGGAATTTTCACGATCTCAGAGTTGGAAATACCTAAAATACCATGTGGCAACCAAACTGCAGGAAGTTTAACCTGTTCAAATTCCTTCTTTACTTCATATAAGGTTTTAAAATCTTTCTCATCAATAATATTTTCAGGTTTGATGTACCTGCCATTTTCATTTTTTACCTTCCTGTTGTCTACTTTAGCAAAAAATTGTTCTTCCGTAAGACTCACTGGAGAATTTGGTAATTCTGCCCATTTTAATCCGGCAGGATGACCTGCGAAATCACCTTTTTCTATTTGCCAGATTCCACCAGAGCCAAACCAGTCTCCCTGATTATCGGTATAAAATAATTCACCATCAATCATACTGATTCCACAAGGACTTCTCATTCCTGTAGCCCAAGGTTCTATTTCTCCATCTTCATGAATTTTAAAAATCCATCCTCTCCATGGTACCCTGCTTTCTCCTCTCCACCATTCTTCATTTCCAAAAGCCACATTCCCTGAAACAAAGAAAGAACCATCGGGTGCTATTTTAGGACCGTAGCTATATTCATGGTAATGTCCAGAAACAGGCCAGGCAGAAACCGTTTCATACACATCGGCATAGCCATCTTTGTTAGTATCCACTAATTTGGTGAGTTCCCCTCTTTGCGCACAATACAATGCTCCGTCTTTGTATTCTAATCCCAGAATCTCATGTAGCCCAGAAGCAAATTTCCTAAAATAAGGCTTCATACTTGTAGGATTCTCTACAATGTAAACATCTCCTCGTCTGGTAGAAATACCCAAATCACCATTCGGTAAAGTAGTAAGACCACCAACCTCCAAAATAGTCCCTTCTGGAGATGGTACTTTCATAATTTTAAAGAAATCTTCCTCTAATGGAGATTCCTGAGCCGATACATTGCTCGGAAATACGGTGGAAAATAACAGCACAAAAAGTGGGATGAGGCTTTTTCCTGTTTTTAATTCGATTAATATATTTTTCATTTTATTAGATTCTTTTTATATGTGGCAGCATAAAAGATTAATTTAATTCGCCAGCACTAACTGATAATGAGTTAAACTACTCAGTATTGATAATTCATTTTCTTAGAAAAGAATAGTATAGCTTATTGAATTATTCACCGGAGCAATTAATTCTTTTTTACCGTTTACTTCTCTTATGATCGGTTTTATATTACTGGCATTGTCCACTTTTATGTAATGAGATTTGTCATTCACTAAATACAACCCATCCGATAAGTCCTCAATAGTACTTCCTGAAGCCAATTGGATATACATTCCTTCTCCAGTCTTATCCAGTTTGATATTTCTTTTAAGTGCCTTTCCATCTTCTGATATCCGAATTTCATCGTGAATGGTATTTTCAAAAATTTGATATTTGAAAGTAGGAAGACCCGATTCATTCAAATAATAACCCTTTGGCTTGTAGCTTGTATTTGTAGTATCCTGCTTAAAAGCAGCAGATGAACTGGACAGTTTTTGTACAATAGGCAGAGGTTTACCGAAAAATTTCACGGCACCCATTGGTTTTGAAGCGCCATTTCCTCTACTATTCCACATTGGAGTAGCATCTAGAAATTCTCCTTTCCATAGTTGTACAATCATGCCATTATCCATATCATAGGTATAGTGGATTTGTTGAGGACTTCCTACTGAGACAGCGTGTACCACCCTATCAGCATCAGGAATATCTACAAAACTTCTCAATATTTTATTTTCAGGTGCATGAACCAAAATTGGGTCTCGGCTTCGGTTCGTATTAAAATTATCTTCAGTAAAAAAGAATTGTCTGATTCCTTTTCCTTCCAATCCGAATCCCAGGCTTCCTTGTACCCAGCTTACAGTTTTCCCATAAATAATTTCTAAAGTATGATCTCCTTTATCAAGTGAAATAGGTTCTCCTGAAAGGATTTCTTCACCATTAATTTTTGTTACGCCAAACCCTCCCGGAGTTCTGATGTAAAATTTAAATTCATCCTCTTCAGGAATATTAAGCGTCCCATTAAATTTAATTAAAAAGTCATTTGGAAGATGGCTAACACTAGCTGACAGTTTTAAAGCGTTCCCGGACTTTCCTGATTTTAAAGTAGAAAAATCTGGTTCAGCATCAAAGGTGCCCTCATAAACATCATATTTTAAATCGGTAATACTAGGAATAGCCTTATTGTAATCGGTGATTTTTATATTTCTAAAAGCCACCGGCCCATGATCACCCTGAATTCTTAAAGGTCCCTTTCTTACCTCATCGGCAGCCATTGGTCCTCTTGTTGGACCAAAAAGTTCTACATCTTCATGAATAGTTACTCCATTAAGTACAATTTCCAACATTCTGGCATTGGCTGTTTTTTTACCATTTTCATCAAATTTGGGAGCCTGAAACCTTACTTTTAATTGCTGCCATAAACCTGGTGCAAGACTTGGATTTTGTCTGGGAGCATATCCCTGATATCCTTTTTGGCCTTCAGGTTTAGTATCATCCCATCTTTCATAAATACCTCCATTATCTCCAGCTTTAGGATGTTTTACCCCCCAACTATCCATTAATTGTATTTCATATCTGCCTTGTATATAAATCCCAGAATTAGATCCCTTTGCCATCATGTATTCTAATTCAAGGTCCATATCTCCAAATTCTTCCTTGGAATAAAGATCCGCACCAATTTTCTTTTTGGTAGGATTATTCACCAAAATTCCAGTCCCTTTGGATACTGAAAAGGTGTGGTCTTCTTTCAGATCTGCCAACACATTTCCTGAAATGCTCCAGCTTTTGCCTGGTTCCTTAAAGAAGGAAAGGTCATCAAGTGAAACATCTGATTGTGACATTCCGATTTGAGCATAAAAAATTGTAAAACCAAATACCCATTGCCATTTTAAGGTATTTAGCATTTTTTTGGTTCTCTTCATTTTTTAGTTAATAATCTGATTATAAATTTATATGTTGAAATTGTTTTAAGCACAAAACTTCTCTACTATGCGCCCATTAGTATTGAGCAATATTATTTCCTTATAAGTTAGATATAATTTATACTAAGTACCAGTACTATTTTATATTGAGTACTTTTATCTCATTATCAAAAAGTTGTGG
>JAHQVQ010000368.1 GCA_019634305.1 Flammeovirgaceae bacterium
AGTTAAACATAGATAACTTGCAAATCCTTTTTAATTTTATCCCTTCCTCAAAACTAACCTTTAAAAAGATTGCTGAGTGAATTAATTAATATGAAAAAAAATAAAAGCCAGAAATTTGATTTCATAATTTATTCTCTTTTTTTCTTCATAATGGGATGTCAGCAAGATCATTGTAAAAATTCACTTGAATCATTTTTTAGTTACAGTATAAATGGTAAAATCGAAAAAAAATATATTAACAAAAAGAATCATAATTCAAGTTTGCTGATTGTTAATAACAATGGCAAATTGATTAAGCTATTTTTTGGCCCGATTCAATTTTTAAAGGTGTGGGAGGAAGTAAATGAAGGTGATTCTCTTGTTAAAGAATTGAATACTAGTTTGTTTCAAATATTTAAACCTAATGGACAAATAGAAAGTATACTGGTTGAGTGTCCTGGAAAACCTTAAGATCTTTAATTGTTTTTCTTGCTGCCTCCCAAAAGACTGAATTAAGCTATTCCCCACCCCAAAATTCCAACACCATAATTAGTTTCTTTTCCAAAACCGATAGCGATTTGCTATATCTCCTTATCTTTGCCAGTAAAAATCAATTTTAGAATAGTTGTGGATATACTGGAAAGAATTATTGCCCATAAGCAAATAGAAACTGAAGCCAGAAAATCAAAAGTTTCGGTGAAGGAACTGGAAGCTTCTGAGCATTTTAACCGGGAAGTTTTCTCCCTCAAAAAATCATTGGCAAATTCCGATTTTGGCATCATTGCCGAATTCAAAAGACGATCTCCTTCCAAAGGATTGATTAATGGAAAAGCCCAACCATCCGATATTACCCAGGGATATATCAGTGCCGGAGCCAGTGCTGTTTCCGTATTGACCGATCAGGAATTTTTTGGTGGGAATATGGACGACCTGAAAGCGGTACGAAAGGTATTATCAAGTCCTGTTCTAAGAAAAGATTTTACGATAGACGAATACCATTTATTAGAAGCCAAATCCATTGGTGCGGATGCGATTTTATTGATTGCAGCTGCTCTTGCTCCTCAGAAATTGAAGGTGCTGGCAAAATTTGCCAAAAACATCGGGCTGGAAGTTTTGATGGAAGTGCATAACATTCAGGAACTGGAAGAAAGCCTGAATGATGATGTAGATGTAGTGGGAATAAACAACAGAAATCTGAAGACTTTTGAGGTGAGTATTGATACTTCTATTGAAGTGGGAAAAGCCATTCCCGATAGTTTCCTTAAAATTTCAGAAAGTGGAATAAGCAACTGTGAAAGTATTTTTGAATTGCAAAAACATGGTTTCCAGGGATTTTTAATTGGGGAAAATTTCATGAAAAATGCTGACCCAAAATCAGCTGCCAAATCATTTTTCCAGGAACTAAAAAATAAATAATTGAGTTTTTGCTCAATGATTTATTTTTAGTTGATTTTGCTGGAAACAATGGAAAAGCCTTCCAAAATAGTGGGGGAAAAGAAAGTAGATATAGGTTTACTTTTGCTAGTCCTTAGTGGGAAAGGATTTCAGACACATACTCAACGCTTTCGGAAAACCTTTTTGAAGGCAAGGTTTTTTTATTCCCATCAAGGATTGATTTTTCATCGACTGGAAAAAGGCACAAAGCTAAATAGATATTCTTTAGTTGTTCATTTAGTATTAAAGTTTGATTTTGTGAACGATCTTTAAAACCATCGTTTAAAAAATCGTGAAAACTTATAATTTTTTATTTTTAGTATAGTTGTTTTTTGAAAGGAACAGTTAAACGCCTTAAATTTTTTTAATCCTTAATCCTACAACACATTTTTTAAATGATCCAATCAATATTTCGGGACGAAAAACATAATTTTGAATGGCTGGATGTCACCAGTCCAAGTTCAGACGATTACCAGGTACTTACCGAAAAATACGACCTTCATCCGGCAGCAGTAAAAGATTGCCTTTCCCCAAACCACTTGCCTAAATATGAAAGAATGGGCGAAACAGCTTTTTTGATCACGAGAATCTATGATGAAAATAGCAAGAAAGAAGCTGATACCATCCAACAATTAACAAACAAAATTGCTTTATTTGTTTCGGAAGAATATCTCATCACCATCCATAGAAAGGAGGAATCTTTTATCACCGGGGTGATAAAGAAATGGCAAAATCCGGAAAAACTGGAATCAAATACGCCTTCTTACTTGCTCAATCAATTATTGAATAAAATTCTCCATACGTATGATGGAGCAATGGAAAGAGCTGCCGAAGGACTGGATACCCAGGAAACCAGGATTTTTAATGATACGAAAAACTCCTCCCAGTTGATTAGGGAAATGTATATTGTGAAAAGAAGGGCATCGGTTTTTAAAAGAATGATTTTCCTGACTAAGGAAACCATGGAAAAATACGCCAGGTTTTCAGATGTGCAAGATCCTTTTACACAAGATTTACTAGATACAGTAGAATCATTGCATTTTGTAGCAGATGAATTGCATGAAAATGTAAATAACCTGCTGAATCTTCATATTTCCCTTACAGCACACCGGACAAATGAGATTATGAGTTTACTAACCATTTTCTCTATTGCCTTTTTGGTTCCTACCCTGATTGCCGGTTTATACGGAATGAACTTTAACAATATGCCAGAACTTCAGTCTTCCAATGGATACTTCATTGCCTTAACTTCCATCATAGTGATGGTGTTAGGCTCATTGATCGGGCTTTCAATTTGGTTTAAGCGGAAGGGGTTATTATAATTCTCAAAAGAAACTAAATAAAAACCCCTTATCAATTAATATGATAAGGGGTTTTTATTTATTAAATTCAAAATACTTATTTACACACTCGCTAAAATAGTGTTGAAAGTATTGCTTGGTCTCATTGCTTTTGAAGCCAATTCCTCATTTGGATGGAAATATCCCCCAATATCCACTGAACTTCCCTGAGCATCATTCAATTCATCTACAATCTTTTGCTCATTTTCAGCTAAAGCTTTTGCCAGGTTTTGGAATTTTGTCTGAAGGGCAGTGTCTTTAGTTTGGTTAGCCACTGCCTCAGCCCAATACATGGCCAAATAAAAATGACTTCCTCTATTATCCAGTTCTTTCACTTTTCTGGAAGGTGACTTATCTGTATCCAGGAATTTTCCTGTAGCCTCATCAAGGGTTTCTCCCAAAATCTGAGCAGCAGGATTATTGAAAGCTGTTGATAAATGTTCAAGAGAAACAGCCAAGGCAAGGAATTCACCTAAAGAATCCCATCTTAAATGTCCTTCTTCATTAAATTGCTGAACGTGCTTTGGCGCAGAACCTCCGGCCCCGGTTTCAAATAAACCACCGCCATTCATTAAAGGAACAATAGAAAGCATTTTTGCACTTGTTCCCAGTTCAAGAATAGGGAAAAGGTCAGTTAAATAATCTCTCAATACATTTCCTGTAACTGAAATCGTATCTTTTCCATCCTTTATTCTTTCTAAAGAAAAGGAAGTAGCTTCTACAGGAGATTTAATCAAAATATCTAATCCGTTAGTATCGTGATCTTTTAAGTATTGATTTACTTTTTCAATCAATTGAGCATCATGTGCTCTGTTCTCGTCTAACCAGAATACTGCGGGAACACCAGTAGCTTTTGCTCTGTTTACAGCAAGTTTCACCCAGTCCTGAATAGGAGCGTCTTTTACCTGACACATTCTCCAGATATCATCTTTTTCTACTTTGTGTTCAATTAATATATTTCCAGCCTGATCAACCACTCTCACAACTCCACTTCCTGGCAATTGGAAAGTCTTATCATGCGAACCGTATTCTTCAGCTTTTTGCGCCATTAATCCTACATTGGAAACACTTCCCATTGTAGTAGGATCGAATGCACCATGCTTTTTACAGAAATCAATTGTTTCCTGATAAACACCAGCATAAGATCTGTCTGGAATAGTAAATTTGGTGTCTTTTAAGTTGCCATCTGGTCCCCACATTTGTCCGGAAGTTCTGATTGCTGCAGGCATTGAAGCATCAATAATTACATCACTAGGAACGTGTAGGTTAGTAATTCCTTTATCAGAATTTACCATGGCTAATTCTGGCCTGTTTTTGTAAACTGCCTGAATATCTGCTTCAATCGCTTTTTGTTGATCTGCTGGTAATGACTGGATTTTGCTATAAACATCTCCAATACCATTATTTACATCAACACCAATTTCTTCAAATACAGTGGCATATTTTTCAAATACGTCTTTGTAAAATTCTACCACTACAGCACCAAAAATGATAGGATCGGAAACCTTCATCATGGTAGCTTTCATATGCACTGAGAATAAAACATCCTCTTTTTTGGCTTCTTCAATTTCCTTAGCAATAAAACTTCGAAGGGATTTCATGCTCAAAACTGTAGCATCAATAATTTCCCCTGCCAAAAGTTTTGTACTTTCTTTTAAAACGGTATTAGTTCCATCGGCACCTACAAATTCAATTTTCATATCATCATCAGCTTTTACAGTAACTGATTGCTCATTTCCATAGAAATCTCCACTTTCCATACTGGAAACATGAGATTTTGAATCAGCACTCCAGGCTCCCATAGAATGAGGATTTTTCTTAGCGTAATCTTTTACCGCTTTTGGAGCTCTTCTGTCAGAATTTCCTTCTCTTAATACAGGGTTTACAGCGCTACCCTTAATTTTATCATATTTCGCCTTAATGCTTTTTTCTTCATCATTTTTAGGCTCTTCCGGATAGTTTGGAAGTTTATACCCTTGAGACTGAAGCTCCTTTATAGCCGCATTCATTTGGGGAATAGAAGCACTGATGTTTGGTAGCTTAATGATATTAGCTTCAGGAGTATTAGCCATTGCTCCAAGCTCTACCAGTGCATCCGGTTGCTTTTGCTCGTCAGTCAGATATTCCGGGAAAGTGGCGATAATTCTACCAGCAAGGGAAATGTCTCTGGTTTCCACAGCTACATTAGCTGCTTTAGTGAATGTCTCAATGATTGGAAGTAGAGAATAAGTTGCTAAAGCAGGAGCTTCATCAGTTTTGGTATAAATAATTTTGGACGTTTGCGCTATCATTTTCTTTTCTTTGTTTTTTTCTCACTTGTGCCATTTTTGCCAATTGGTTCAATAGGCACTTCTTATTATGAAATTGATTTGAACTGCTCAAATTTGCTGCAAAGATAAAGTTAAGAACCTAAAGTAAAAATTTGTTTGTCAGGACTTTGGAGTATTATTCTTTAATTGTGTAGATTATTTTGATGAATATAACCTTTCTTGGGAATCAACTTGTAGTTTTATCTACCAGGCAAGTCATTCAGCCTTTTTATACATGCTCACTAACAATCGTATTTGCGGCATTTTTGGCAGGAAGGTAAGAAGCTAAAATTGTAATTAATACAACAACAATTCCTGTTGCCAGAAAATCCGATCCACTAAGTTTTACCGGATAAGCCTCTACAATAGAACTGGGAACCCCTAGTGGAATAACCCCAAATTCCTGCTGTATAAAAACAATAATAAAGGCGATTAATAGCCCAAAAAATGCTCCGCTTAATGCAATGATACTTCCTTCCAAAAGGAATATCCTTTTTAATAAGCTTTTGGTGGCACCCATGGAAATCAGAATAGACAAATCTTTTTTCTTTTCAATTACCAACATGGCTAGGGAAAAGAATACATTAAAGGATACAATGATGAGAATAAACGTAAATCCTATAAATACAAAAAGCCGCTCAATTTTTACTGCTCTAAGTACACTTGCTTGTTGTTCATCTGCATTTTTTACCAATAGTTCTTCTCCCAATAAATTTTGCAAATTACTTTGAACAGAAGAAATTAAGCCAGGTTCTTCTACTTTAATTTCCAGGCTTGTTCTTTTATTTCCGTATTCCAGTAATCCCACCGTGAAATCTAAAGGAACAATTACATATTTGGTATCAAATTGTTGCTCTATAGCTAATATTCCTCCAGGTATAATTGATTTTCGAACCAGGGCTTTTTCCGGGTCCATACTGACTTTTTTCCCCTTTCTGGGATAATGAAATACCAGAGCTGAAAATTCATCCTCTAATTGAACAGAAAGCTGATTCATTACACCAAACCCTAATAATGCCTGTGGTTTTCCATCAAATTCTAAATCTGATTGTCCTAGTACCAGCGCTTTTTCTATTGGATATTGTTCATGAAAATTATCACTAACTCCCTTAATGATGGCCCGCATGGAAGCATCATTGTATCTTAAAAAAGCATCATCTTCAATTACTTCAGTTACTGCCTGTATCCCTTCAACTGCTTTTATTTTTGAAATTAGCATACTATCTACTTCAAAAGATTTTCCTGTGGCAGGCGTAATCTTTATTTCAGGATTATAAGCCCCATAAAGGTTTCGGGTAAGGTCTTCCAAGCCATTGAATATAGAAAGGATGATAATTAATGCTCCTGCACCTATTCCCACACCAATCATGGAAATATTGGTAAGCATCTGAATGAGATTTTGGGCAATAAGTAAATTGATTATTTTCCGGTATATTTTTATTTCTTTTCCGGAAATGAAGACGATAAGCCCTAAAATCACCATTGGAATGGCGCCAAGAATAAAAAAAACAATACCTTTTAAAATACTGAAAATATTATTGCTATTTTGGGAAGTGAAATATCTTCTCGCAATATAATATGAAGGATTCTTAAGGAGCATATCAGCAATTGATAATCAATTTATTAACTTTGTAGCATATAGGATTTTTCAAGTATTTACATGGCAAAAAATAATTTTTTGAATTGCGCCATGTTAATTTTTTGACTCAAAGTTTATTTAAGTTCTTAAATCCATACACTGTGGGTAAAATTAGTTAAGTAAATTAAAAAAAAATGGATTTCAATAAATTAATCAATTGAAACTGAATTTAAGGTAGATTTCGATTGATTTTCATTCCATTAATAATTTCCAGTAAAACAGAAAATTGCTTATTGACTGGAAACTGATGGAATAAAATAAAAATAATTTGACAATAAGATTTTTTATGTTTCGGGAATTTTTCTTGCTGATTTTTCTTGTTTTTCCCTTACTTCTGAAAGCGCAAAGTTTGAGGTCCGTTCAAAATGCTCTGGACAAGCAGGATTTTTCCAAAGCGAAAAAATCATTGGAAAAAATCATTGAAAAAGACTCGACCAATGCTGCTGGGTTGTATTTATACTCTATTTACTACCTCCATCCTTATAATGAGAATAATATTCAAATAGATTCTTCCTATAAATATGTACTTTCTGCCATTTCTTCCTACTACAAATTAGAAGAAAAGGAAATTGTTAAGCTTGCTAATGTTGGGATTACAGATAGAGAACTCACCTTTCAGAAGTCATTTATTGATAGTCTGGGGTTTGTAATTGCCGATAGTTTGCATTCTATAGAAAGTTATCAGCATTATGTGGATAAGTTTAGTACAGCAAATCAGTTTCCCATAGCCACTCAAAAAAGGGATAGCCTGGCTTTTACCGATGCGGAGCAGACTAATACTTTTGAAAATTATTACCATTTCTTTACAAGCTACCCCAATGCTATGCAAGCAGAAGAAGCGGAAATAAGGTACCATAAACTATTGTTTCAGGAAAAAACTAGGGATGGCAATTTGGAGAGTTATGCCCAATTTATAGAAGATTATCCCAATAGCCCTTTCAGACCTGATGCAGAAAATCAATTTTACAAAAAATTTACTGCAGACCACAGAATAGCGACTTATGAACAATTTCTGGAAAAATATCCGGATAATGCCTATGCGGATAGGGCTTGGAAATGGTTGTGGTATCTTACCAAAAACAAAGAAAAATTCCTGAAAATCTATCCTCAAATTCCAGATAAGGATTTTATCAATAAGCATCAAGTTTTGGATGATACGCACTTCTTCCTCTACTATGATGATGAAAAAGGAACTTATGGTTTTATGGATCAGTTTGGGGAAATTCTGATTGATGCGCAGTTTGAGGATATTCACCCTGATTATTTCTGTGAAAGTGTGATTGAAGATTTTATAATCATCAGAAAGGGTGAAAAATATGGAGCAATTGATAAGACTGGTAAAACAATAGCCAAAATTGAGTTTGACAAAATTGAAGCATTTAGTCCGGGCGTGCTAATTGTTGAAAAAAATAATAAATTAGGGTTAATTAATAGAACTGGATATACCATACTCGAAAATGAATTTGATGATATAGAATATTTAAATAGTAGCCTGATAAAAATAAAAAGGGGAGAAAAGTGGGGGCTTGTTGCTTTTAATGGGGTAAGCTTATTGGATTGCGAATATTTTGAATTAAAAGTGGATAGTGGGGGAGTAGTGGCTGTAAAGCAAATGGGGAAATATGCGATAAAAACGGAGAAGGAACTGTTTGCGTTGGCAGCCCAGGGTAAAGAACCAGAACTTTCATTTAAATATGACAGCTATGGAGTTATTCAGAATGAATATTTGAAGTTGTATGCTGAAGGTTATTATTCTTTATGGAAAATTGAAGGCAACAAAGGCATTATTGAGTATGCACTTGAAATAGAAGAAACTCCTGCCGGTTGGTTAGTTTTCAAGGATAATAAATTTCAGATTTTCGATAAGGAAGGAAAAAGAATTACCCCGGTAAACTTCGAAAAAATTGTAGTAAACCGAAAAGCCTATGGTATTAGGTTGGAAAAAAAATGGGGGGTCATTGACTTTAAAGGGAATATTTTTATTCAGCCAAAATATGATACACTGATTTTTATAGGAGACCAGGGAATTTTGCTTTATGATGGGAAGAAAAAACTGGGATATTTCTATAAAGATGATTTTACAGATTTTACAAAATACAAATCCCTAAATATTCAGGCAGTAAAAATTTTAAATGAGGATTCCGTATTTACAGATAGGCCTTTTATTATTACTGAGGATAGCTACCAGAAGATGGGTTTACTTTCGGGTGATGGAAAAGTTTTAATTCCCAACCGCTATTCCAGTCTTTCCCTTATGCCAGACGGTTTGGTGATAGTAGAATTAAATAAAAAGCGGGGTTTGATGAATTTGAGTGGGAAAACCGTATTATCCCCAAAATATGATGGAATTGCCAATTTTGCCGAAGGCTATTATTCCCTTTTGAAAAGCAAAAAATTTGGAGTCTACGATCTTCCACATAATGCTATAATTCCTCCGGTGTATGATGGATTGCTGAAATTTTATGGTCATTCGGATAGCCTTTACATTGCCAAAAAAGGAAAATATGGCTTAATCAATAGGGAAAATAAAGTATTAGCAGATTTTGATTTTGATGACCTGAAACACTGGAATGATACCTCAGTTCTAGTTCAGCATCAGGGCAAATGGAAAATTTACGACTACATCGATAAATATTTTATTCCCGAAACTTTTGATACCTACGATTACCTGAGACAGGATGAGGAAGAAACTATCATCACTACTTTCCGGGCAAGTGGATATGGACTTTTAAGTAACAAAAGAGGTAGGTTAATTCCCGAAGAATATTCCCAAATCGTGAATCTTGGAGACATGGAAACCCCACTTTATTTTGTGGAAAAAGATGTCTCCCAGGCCGGACTATACATTTTACTCTACATTGATAAAAATGGAGAAGTGATTAAAAAACAGGTGCTGCAGGAAAAAGATTATGAGAAAATTGCTTGTTATGATTAGATGAGTATTTAAGGGTTGTGTAAAAAGTCCTTAGTTCTAAAATGGCTTGAAATACATGGAAACAAGTTGAAATAAATAGAAATAAAATAGACAAAAACGATATATTTCTGTCGTGTTTCCAATTATTTCTACTGTATTTCTTTATGTGTTTAACATTCAAGATTCATGTCTTTTATTTTCCACACAACACCCAAATGAAAATGTTCTCCTCAATCCATCTCTACTTTCTTCATTTCTTCTCTTCCAAAAAATGCCGGGAAATACATTTGCTCGGCTTTTGCCGGATTTACCATGTAACTCCCCGGATATCTGGTTTCCAGGTTTACCTGAAATGAATAAGTTCCCGGATTTAATTTTTCACAGAAAATGGAGACTTTTTCCCGGAAGTATTCCCGGTGCGCTTCCAGTCTATAGTTATTTCCTCTATGTTTATCTCCATAAGAACAGCCTGCGGGAATGGGAATCTCAATCATCACATACTCCGATTTTTTGAGCACTTTTACCTCAGCCATCAATTTGATTTTTACACCACTTTCCAAATGAACCGTTGAACTGCTATCCTCTTCAAAATAAGTATTTATTTCAAATTCCTTATCTACCTTTTCCGGGGTTGCATTCCAGAAAGTCTGGCTCGACATTACAAAAATGGGTAAGCCTCCGGTTTTACTAATCGTCAATTCTTTGGGTTGAGCAGTTTCTATTCTGTAGGGAAATTCGGTAATTGTTTCCTCAATGGCTCCGGAAAGTACCAGTTTATTTTCTGTTTGATTAGTTTGTTTCCCTTTAATAATATCTGGCAAAATAGTTTCTAAAATCTGGGCAGATTCGCTTGTGTTCCGCCAATAACCATTTCGCTTTTTTTCCAGAAAATAATTCCTGATCTTATCCTGATATCCTTTAAATTCTTTTTCATCCTGCAAAAGCCGGTAAGCCATCAGGGTAGTGATGATGGCATTTTTTTCAAACCAGTAATTTTCCTCTCCCCAATAAATTCCACCAAATAAGGTTTCTTTATGAAACTTTTTCAAAGTGTCCAGTTGGTAATCTAATTGATGGATTTTTCGCAGTTCCTGTAATTTCAAAAAGTTGTACAAACCTAGGGTAGTATCTTTTGCGATTAAGTCAAGACTTGTTTGATAAACTATGGGGTATTCCAAAAAAGTTAAAGTTTTAAGCACATCCAATTGTTGTTCATGGGACACTACTGCCAGGTTCCTGTAAAGATAGTTGGCTGTATTTTCCAGATACTTGGTTCTTGCAAATCCAGCACTTTCGGCTTTTAAAAGGGCATCTGTAACATAGCTTGTCATCCAAATATTGGAAGAAGAATTGGGCCACCAACCCCAACTTCCATCTTCTTTTTGGGCATTTTCCAATTTGTCAACCAACTTTAAAATATCCTTATTATGTTGAAATTCTTCTCCAATTTCCTCTCTGATTTTCTTTTCCATCAGATAAGCTTTTAATTTGGAGGCAGATTGTTCATTGCATGCATAAGGATAATCTTGAATATGTTTTAGTTCGTCCAAAAGCACTTCAAATACATTTCCATTGACCTGTAAAGTCCAATTATTAAATCCCTTTTTAGGGGAAATAGTGACGATAGTATCAGAATTCAGCACCATAAAATCGCCACTACTTTCGG
>JAHQVQ010000369.1 GCA_019634305.1 Flammeovirgaceae bacterium
ATGCTACTATTGGAGAATTTGATATAGATTATATTTTAGATGAAAGAGCAAGGGAATTACTAGGAGAATATCACAGATGGTTTGATCTGAAGAGAACTGGTAAATTGGTGGAGAGAGCTTCAGCACACCACCCATTGATTGAATCTGAAAACTTTAATGGAAATAATGGAGAATTGAAAATATTAAGACCAATTCCCCAAAAAGCTATTGATTTGAATCAAAATAAAGACTTCCCACAAAATCCAGCATATTAATTCTTTGTGGATCCTGTTCAATATGATAATTATTGGACAGGATTCCAATACAATCTTCGATGATCAATAAGATAACTATTTCCAACTTATTAGCCTTATGTTTGATTTTGCATGCTTTGTCATTGCTGCTCAGGATAAAAATTTGGCTTTCCTAACAGCTGAAGGATTTTGGAAATATACTTCAGGTGAAAGAGGAGGAAATGTTTGGATCGTTAAAAATTTAAATTATAATGGCCCTGATAGTTTAAAAGAAGCGATTGAAGCTAATGGATCCATAATTATCACATTTGGAATATTAGGAAATACACCGTTTAAATCTGTGCTGGAAATTAAGCATGGAGCTTTAAACATAGTCAAACAATCTACACCAGGAGATGGTATACGTTGACTAACAATTATACTAACTTAGAAAATTATTTAAATAGTTGAATTGAATCGATAAATACTAAAAAGTTAACTTATCGAATTTTTAGGTGTCTACTTGATTAAGGAAATTATTTTCTTAGATACAAGTGATAATAAAAAAAATAGAAAAATGCTAAAAAAGAAATTTATTAGGACTTCGAAGTGGGGAATTTTTCCAATACTAGTTTTACTTTTAGGATTAGCACTGAGTGCAAATAAAAAAGAAGAGATAGAAATTCCAACTAATAGTAAATGGTCTGAAAGAATGGGTCTGTCTATTATGTTAAGAAATCCTGAACCCTGGCAATTGGACTTCATGAAAACGCCAAAGTGGGAATACACACAAGGTTTGGTTTTAAAATCATTGGAAAAACTGTCTGACAAAAGCAAAGATGAAAGGTTTCAAAATTATGTGGAGGAATATGCAGATTTCATGATAAATGAGCAAGGGGAAATTAAAACCTATGAAATCCGAGATTTTAATATTGATCGTATCAATCCTGGAAAAATCTTGTTCAAACTCAGTAAACAAACTAAAAAAGAAAAATATGAACTTGCCCTCAAAACCCTAAGAAATCAGTTAAAGTGGCAACCAAGAACTAGTGAAGGAGCATTTTGGCATAAATTACGCTATCCATGGCAAATCTGGTTGGATGGCCTTTATATGGGTTCTCCATTCTATGCACAATACGCAAAAGTCTATAATGAACCTGAGGCTTTTGATGATATCGCCAAGCAATTTATACTTTCTGAAAAGCACACAAAAGATGAAAAAACAGGCTTGCTCTACCATGGATGGGATGAAAGTCATCTCCAAGATTGGTCTAATAAAACTACCGGAACATCGCTGAATTTTTGGGGAAGAGCAATGGGTTGGTATACTATGGCACTTGTAGATGTTTTAGATTATTTCCCAGAGGACCATCCAAAAAGAGCTGAAATTATCAATATTCTAAATCGTACACTATCAGCTGTTATCCAGTATCAGGATAAGGAATCTGGTTTATGGTACCAGGTTTTAGATAAAGGAAATGAGGAAGGGAATTACCTTGAATCTTCTGCCTCATGTATGTTTATATATGCTATTGCAAAGGCTGTGAATAAAGGATACATTGATAGCAAATTTAAGGCAAATGCTATTGCCGGGTTTGAAGGGGTTTTGGAGGAATTTATTGAAGTAAATGAATCCAATGGAGAAGTGCATATTCATAATGTTTGTTCGGTAGCAGGGCTTGGCGGAGATGGAAACCGAAGCGGAACCTATGAATACTACATCAACGAGCCAAAAAGAAGTAATGATACGAAAGCAACAGGTCCGTTCATTCAGGCTTGTTTAGAATTGGATAGGTAATTATACTAAAAAGAAAATGGACTGGGTGGCAAAACAACTACTAAAAGTAAGTTGTCAGCCACCTGAATCCAAATACCAACAATTCGTTTCTCCCCGAAAACAAAATAGAGTAGCTCGGCATTCTTATTTGCTATAATTAAAGATTTTGATAACTTTCATCACTAAATAATACCCTAATGAATATTACCAAATTATTCATAAATTCTGTTTTCATTTTTATATTAATAACACATTCTGGTTGTTCCTCAAAAAAATATGAGGCAAATAACTGGGATGGACTGGAAGCTATTCTTGAAGAAATAAAACTACCAGTTTTCTCGGATAAACAATACTTAATTACAGAATTTGGAGCAATAGGAGATGGAATTACTGACAATTCGGAAGGTATTAAAAAAGCAATTGAGGCTTGCAATACTGCCGGAGGAGGGAAAGTGATTGTACCTGCAGGAAAATTTCTTTCAGGTGCGATTTATCTAAAGAGCAATGTAAATCTGCACTTGGAGGAAGGAGCTGAAATTTTATTCTCTACCAATCCTGACGACTATCTACCATTGGTTTTTACTAGATGGGAAGGAATAGAATTGATGAATTATTCATCTTTAATTTATGCCTACAATGAAGAGAATATAGCCATTACAGGAAAAGGGATATTGAATGGGCAAGCAAATGCTGAAAACTGGTGGAAATGGAAAGGCAAAAAAGAATATGGTTTTATAGAGGGTGAACCTAGCCAGTTGGATTCGGGAAACAGAGACAGACTTTTTGAATTGGCTGACCAGCATGTTCCAGTAGAAGATAGAACTTTTGGAAGTGGTTATTATTTAAGACCGCAATTTGTACAGCCTTATCGATGCAAAAATGTACTTATTGAAGGGGTAAAAGTGATGAACTCTCCCATGTGGGTGCTCAATCCAGTGCTTTGCACAAATGTCACTATTGATGGGGTAACCATTGAAAGCATGGGACCAAATTCGGATGGTTGCGATCCAGAATCATGTAAAAATGTGTTGATTAAAAATTGCTATTTTAATACTGGTGATGATTGTATTGCCATAAAATCAGGTCGAAATACGGATGGAAGAAGGGTAAATGTTCCTAGTGAAAATATTGTTATCCAAAATTGCAAAATGGCCAATGGCCATGGTGGGGTAGTGGTTGGTAGTGAAGCTTCAGGGGGCGTGAAAAATGTGTTTGCCGAAAACTGTACAATGGATAGTCCCTTATTGGACAGGGCTTTGAGAATTAAAACCAGCTCTAAAAGAGGAGGAATAATTGAAAATATATTTTTGAGAAATATAGAGGTGGGTCAGGTGAAAGAACAAGTAGTGAGAATCAATATGTTTTATGAGGATCCGGGGGAGTTTATGCCTACTGTGCGAAATATTGAGATTCAAAATATGGTGGTAAAAAATGGAGGAAAAGTTGGGATTTTAGCTGAAGGTTATGAAGAAGCCCCAATTAGTGATATCAAACTTATTAATTGCAATATTTCCGGAGTTAAAACACCTTACAAATTGTCAAATACTACAAATGTTACTTTTGAGCAAGTGAAAATAAATGGAGATTTAATCCCTGAAAAAGTGCAGTAAGGATGGTTTGGATAATCAATAGCCTCAGAGTTCTCCTATTTGTAGTTGTTTTCATACTTGTTGGGTTTGATTTTATTCAGAAAGATGAAACTGTGGTTTATCTTATTGGGGACTCCACCTGTGCAGATAAAGCACCAGAAGCTTTTCCGGAAATGGGGTGGGGGACACCTTTTAAAACATTTTTTAATGAAACGGTCCGGGTAGAGAACAGAGCGAAAAATGGACGAAGTACCAAATCATTTTTAGAAGAAGGCAGATGGAAAAAAGTACATCAAACACTAAAGGAGGGTGATTACGTATTCATCCAATTTGGGCATAATGATGAAGTGGAATCAAAAGTTGGGCGATATACTACTCCCGAAGAGTTTAAAGCAAATCTAAAAAAGTATGTGATGGAAAGCCGTGAGAAAAAGGCTTTTCCAATCCTACTTACTCCAGTTTCCCGGAGATCGTTCGAAAATGGAGAACTCACCGATACACATAAACATTATGCTCAATTAGTAAGAGAAGTTGCTCAGAAAGAGCACGTTCCAATGATAGATATGACCCAAAAATCTATGGAATTAATTCAAGAATGGGGGGTAAACAACTCCCAGCTTTTGTTTCATCATTTAGAGCCAGGTGAGCATCCTAATTATCCCAATGGAAGAAAAGACAATACCCATTTCAATGAATTGGGAGCTAGAAAAATGAGTCAAATTGTTCTAAAAGGAATCTATGAATTAGACATTCCATTAGAAGATCAAATAGTGAAATTAAAATGATAGACTTACTAATTTGCTTTGCGATTCTGCTGAATTTAAATATTTCTGGAAATGTAGAATATGATTTCGTAGTCTCTAAAGATGGAAAAGGAGATTTTGAAACTGTTCAGGCTGCAATTGATGCGGTGCCTCATTTAAGGAAAAACAGGACTTATATCCTAATCAAAGAGGGTATTTATAAAGAAAAGATGATTGTTCCATCCACCAAAACCAATATTTCATTTATTGGTGAGGGAGCAGATAAAACTGTATTAAACAATGATGATTATTCAAGTAAAAAAAATCGGTTTGGTGAGGAAATGGGTACTTCAGGTTCATCAACTATTTATATTTATGGAGATGGTTTTGAAGCCAAAAACATGGCGTTTGAAAACTCGGCTGGCGAAGTGGGACAGGCTGTAGCCGCAAGGATTGACGGTGATAAAGTGAAATTTGAAAATTGCAGGTTTTTGGGAAATCAGGACACTTTATATCCCCATGGCAAAAATAGCCGACAATACTATAAAAACTGTTACATTGAAGGCACTGTAGATTTCATTTTTGGATGGTCTACTGCTTATTTTGAAGATTGCGAAATCTATTGTAAAAGAAATGGATATATCACTGCTGCCTCAACTGAGGAACATACTGCCTTTGGGTTTGTTTTTTATAACTGCAAAATAAACGGTTCTGCAGATAAAGAAGGTGTTTTTCTGGGCCGACCATGGCGTCCTTTTGCCCAGACTGTTTTCATAGATTGTGAACTTAGTGATATAATAAATCCGGAAGGTTGGGATCCCTGGGGATCAGAAGAAAAAAAGAAAACAGCTTACTACGCTGAATACAATAACAAAGGGAAAGGATTTCAGCCAGATAAGCGGATCAGTTGGTCTAATATTCTTAC
>JAHQVQ010000370.1 GCA_019634305.1 Flammeovirgaceae bacterium
AAGAAGCCCATAAAGGATTATCAATAGCCTGTAAAGAATTGTTTTGTAGGTATTAATGATTTTTTTACTAAAGTGCCCCAAAGTTGTGGAAATAATGCTACAACCTCCACACATTTCGTCAACAATAAATACGCTCTAATTATTCTTAGATAACTTATTTTCAGTAAAATAAAAAAGGAAATATGATTTTTTAATGATTTGGGACAATGTTTTTATTAAAAAAGAGTAAATAACTCCGAAAGTAATGAAAATTTATTTAAGTTCCCATAGAATAAAAGATATCATATCTGAAATCGCCCAACAGCTTAATGTAAGGCCAGAAGTAGATTGTGATGAAGCTACACTGGTTCTTTCAAAATCTATTGGTTTTGGAATTATCAAAGGAATTTCTTTTCCTTTTGGGTTGGCTTTACTCATGATAAAATGTGAGTAAAAGTCGATCTAAAAATTAAATATCAGCCCCACAATTTTCAGCCATTACAATTTTTGTTATCCTTAAAAGGAGAAAGATTTCACTAGATTGATTCTGATTTTATTAAGTTTAGGCTGAACCCATTGTAAGGTTCAATTACTGCTTCTAAAAATACTTGTAATCAAAAAATAACCTTACCATCTGATCAGGAAATTCAGTTGTGCATTCTTCAAATAAATAGGGAGCCATTTATAAAGAAAATCAACTGTAACTTACAATCCATTTCTGAAAAACTAGCTTCAGCTTTCCAGAATGAATTGGGGAATAATTCCTTTCTATATCAAAGCAATTACAGTTTTGCCATAGCTCAATGTATCACTTAAATATATTCAAATACATATGAAGGACTGGTTAGAAAGGCATTTTTGGGATCAAAAGCACTGGAACTTTTCTCATTACAGGTAAAGCAATATCAAGACGATTTAATGTCGGAAGGGAATAGAGTATTACTCAGGAAAAACGATGTGGAATTAATAAACAGAGCAAAAGATCTCTTGATTAGGGATATAAAAAATAGACAGATTCAAAAATCTACATCTACCCTAATTCATCGATATTTCAAAAATGGAAATCCATCTAACTGCATTTTAGTACTTTTAGAAACAGCTAACCAACAAGAGAAAATCCCTTTTGGATCTATATTTATCCTATTCAAATCTAAGAACCCTTTATAATCTGTTATATTTTTGGCTATTATCGCTCGTAACATATATCTTTGGCTATTATCACTCGTAACATTTGTCGCGTATAATTTGTGTATGGTTTCATAAATCAAGTTATATCTAATAAATAAAATGATATTGATTCGGCTCGACTTCCTTTAGATTGAACAGTCTGTTTATTTTTTATTGTAATACATTTTCAACTACCTCAGGCTTTTAACCGACATACAATGATACTTGGACATCTCAAACAAAAAACATCAGGTCAGCATAAGATTTTAGAAAAATTATTTTACCAGGATAAAATTTTAAATTATTCACTTTCAAAAGTTGAATATAAGGAACTCCTTTTAGTCAATCTTTTGGTGCATTCCCATTTGGAAGAAGCGCTGGAGAAAGGACTTTCTAAAAAAGAATACCTCGCACTGGAATTAAAAAAAAGGAGAAAAACCAGTTGGCTTTTACAAGACTTAAAGCGACAGGGAATAAATGGTGAAAAATTCCTGAATGAAACTACACTGGCAAGCAAACTAAAAGTGAATAATGTAAAGGAAGCTCTTGGAGTATTATATGTTACAGAGGGTTCAACTTTAGGAGGGAAATTTATTTTGAGGAAGCTTGTTCTGAATCCTACCTTAAAATTTATTTCAGAATTTATTTTCTTTAGAGGCTACGAAGGAAGTACAGGTCAATATTGGAGGGAAATCCAAGATTTATTAAACTCACAGGAAGTTGAACATCCTGATACCAGTAGTGTGATTAACAAAGCTAATGAGACTTTTAGTTATTTTATTTCTGTTGCTGAAAACTATCTTGGGAAAAGTAAATCCCTTGATTTGATTTCTAAATATGCTGACAAGGAAACAAGTAATACCGCAAGGCTTTAAAATAGAAGTATTAAAAGTAGTTTCCCAATTTCCACAAGGTTGTGTAAAAACATTCCCAATTCATCTTAAAGTCTGATTTAAGGAAAACAGATATTTAATTGATTATCAAAAAGTTACGTGTTTTTATTTTATTATATTCTGTTTGGTACAAATTCTTCTATAATGTTATTGTACACGATTTTTTTAATAAAAATAAATATAAAAATGGCAGTAACATCTCAAAATAATATTTGGAAAGGAATTTCAACAGTGGCTTCACTAGCAACAGCTGTAGTTATGAAAAAAGGTTTAAGTAAAGGGTACAAAAATGTAAAGGATAAAAATCCTCCGAAAAAATCTCAACCTATTCAATCATCGGGTGGAAAATTTGCAAAAGTGCTTGGTTGGACAATTCTTTCGGGAGTAGTCATTAGCCTGGGGAAATTGGCAACTGAACAAGGATTAGCCACTGTGTGGAAAAAAGTAACCAAGCAAAACCCTCCAGCTTAGACATAAAAAATTAATTTTTATAAGTGATTTTAGTTCCCATTCGGGAAAAGGATGAAGATTATTTTCATCCTTTTTTTATGCCTAAAATACTGCTTTGGAAGATCATATTCTCCTAAATAAAAATAAAAACCCACAGGTAAAACTTCACCAGTGGGTTCATTTGTAGTAGGTTATTTATTTGGAATTTATCGGTAATTAATCATTAAATGAAATATCGTTAGTTCCGGAAGAAGGAGTCTCCTTCTCTGCCTTTTTAGCTTCTTTTTCTTGTTTTTTGAAATACCTTCTAAAAAGGAAATTTTCTCGCATGGCATCCAGATTTACGTTCAACTTAGCGGTTCCTACTTCAAGATTATCCATTGTTATTTTTAGAGATTTGGCAAATTCTTTATCTTCTGTAACCAATGAAATGGTATTATCCTCATTATTAAATTTTTTGGAGGTTTGAGCCAATTCCTCAATTATCACACCTGCATCCTGACTAACCTGGTTAAAATTGTTTACAGTCTGGTTAAGATTATGGTAAATAGATGTATCTGACATCAACAATTGAAGTGGGTTATTTTCATCATTCAGCTTGGCACTGAATTTTGCTAAATCATCTGTCACCATTAAAGTTGCAGAAGTGGTTTTTTCAAGATTTTGAAGAATATTTTCAAATCTTTTAGAGGATGTTTCATCTGAAATCAGATTGCCTACAATTCCTTCTTCAGTTACAATTCTTTCAGTAATAAGTTTCAGGTCTCTGGTAACATCAGCCAGATTGTTGTTATTTTCGGATAGTGTGGTAATGATCTCATCTGTATCATACGGCACTTCGGAGGCAATTTCATATCCTTCTTCTACTGAAGCAGAATTATGACTTCCGGGGGTAATAGAAACTATTTTACTGCCGGCAAGCACTCCATCAGAACTAATTACAGCTTTAGAATCTTTCTTGATTAATGGTTGAATACTTTCATCCAACAACATGGTAATTTCTAAAGAGTTTCGGCCTCCAAATTCAATCTCTTTCACTACTCCGATCTTTACTCCTAGAAACCAGACATTATCACCTTCCTTAAGTCCTTCTACATTCTTGACAGTGGTTTTTAGTGGGAACTTGGAAACAAACATTTTAGATTGTGTTCCCAGAATTAACATGGCAGTTACCAACAAAGCCACGCCTAGGGTAACAAATACGCCTAATTTTATGTTTTTTGATTTATTTTGCTTTTTCATGAATTTAAAATTTTAAGTACAAGTACTTTTTTAAGTTGAAAATTATTATTTCATTATTATATAGTTACATTCACTTTCGAATGGCAAAATTGAATGTATTTAGGTTTGTCAATTTCTAAGGAAATTAATATTCAAAAAATGCTTTTAGAGCTGGATGATTGGTTTTGGAAACTTCCTCAAAAGTTCCTTCCTTCAATACCTCTCCTTCGGCAAGTGCCATAATCCTATCTCCTGTGGTTTTAGCACAACTGATATCATGCGTAATTACGATGGCTGCAGTATGGTATTTTTCTTTAACTTCCACTATTAATTCATTGATTTCCTTGGCTGTAACCGGATCTAGACCTGAAGTAGGTTCATCATAAAGCATAATTTCAGGTTTTAAAATCAGAGTTCGGGCTATCCCAATCCTTTTCCGCATTCCACCAGAAAGTTCTGAAGGCATAAGATCACGAGTATGAGCTAGACCAACACTTTCTAGGGCTTCATTCACAGCCTTATCTAATTCCTTTTCAGTCATGTCCCGAAAGTTTCTTTTTAAAGGAAATTCGAGATTTTCGCCTACAGTCATGGAATCGTATAAGGCACTGTTTTGGAAATTAAATCCAATTTTAAGTCTCAAAGCATCCAGCCCAACGGGGTCGAGTTCCAGTACATTTTCTCCTAAAACTTCCACGCTTCCCCTGTCAGGATATAACAATCCTACCAGGCACTTAATTAATACAGATTTACCTGTACCAGACTTTCCCAGGACTACCAGATTTTCGCCTTTGTCCAGGTGAAAACTAACTCCCTGCAATACCTTTTTATCCCCAAAGGATTTGTAAATATTTTGAACCGTGACAATTTCCTTATTATGTTTATTTGTCACTGGTCTTTTTTCTATTACTAATTGATTTTCCATAATATTTTTTGATATCTATTTCGCCTGTAATACTGGTTTACCTGAAAAATGTAATGACCTGAAGGGCAAGCAAATCGATAATGAATATGAGAAACATAGAGGTGACCACTGCGCCATTTGCAGCTTTACCTACTCCTACAGTTCCTTTACTGGCATAATAACCTTTGTAGCAGGCTACAGCACCAATGGCAAAGCCAAAGAATACAGTTTTAGAAATGGAGCCAATAATATCCAGAAAACTGATGGACTCGAATACTTTTGTAAAAAACAGATTAAAGTTGGTTTGGTCCAGGATATTTACCGAAAGAAATGAACTCATTAAGGATAAAGTATCGGCAAAAATTGTAAGAATTGGAATCATAATAGTAGCGGCCAAAATCCTTGTCACCACCAGGTATTTAAAAGGTTTGGTGGCAGAAACTTCCATAGCATCAATTTGTTCTGTTACTCGCATTGAACTCAGTTCGGCTGCTATGTTCGAAGCTACTTTACCAGAACAAATTAGGGCTGTAATTAAAGGTCCTAAAGAACGTACCACTGCAATTGCCACAAAAGACGGAAGCCAGGATTGTGCTCCAAAAGCTACTAAAGAAGGTCTGGATTGTTGGCTGAAAACTACACCTGCAATGGCTGCTGTAATTCCTATTAATAAAAGTGATTGATATCCTATTTTATAGCATTGCTCAAGAAACGCTGTTGTTTCGAATGGTGGTGTGAAAAGATTTTTAAAGAATCTTCCAATGAAACTGGCGATTTTAGCCATAGTTTCAAAGAAAGGATGAAACCGCTCGGGAATCATTATTTTTTCTTCTTTCTCCTGATGAGAAAGGGAATTGCTGATTGTATTGGTAGTATGTGTTAATTCTTTTTCCATTGAACTAAGTTTTTCTCAGCTTAAAGAAAAAATTGGGTTCTTATTTATAAGTATTTGATTTACAGTTTTTTACACAAAATTTTTCTTTAAATCAGGGTAAAGAAATACCCAAATCATTAATTCGAATGGGTAAAATATTCCACAATTCTCACAGAAATATTAAAGGAACTTTTTTATGACAAAGTAGGTCTTCATATTTGAAATCTTTTTAATTAGTAACAAAACAAGCATTTACTGATAAATAATAATTATGATAAATCATTTCAAACTTATTCTATGCTGCTCTTGCTTCATTTGGAGTTGTAATACTGCTGTTCAGGAAGGAAAAACTTCTCAGAAAAATATAAAGGGTATTTATGCAAAACCAGCAGCTTCCTGGGTTAAAACGAGAGTTAAAGGAGCAGAAGAAAGGTTAAATATAACTCCTGCTGGAAAATTAGTTTGGGAGTCCATTCAGGCACACGGAGGTTTGGAAAAATGGTACAATAACGGACCCCTATTTTTTAGGTTTAATTACAGACCTCTTGATTCCATTAAGACTGTAAGGGATACCTACCAAACAGTAGATACCTGGTCGGCCAGAGCAAAACATTATTTGCCAGAAAACCCCGAAGTATCATATGGATGGGATGGAGAAGATGCATGGAAAATTACCGGTGATTATAATCTTAAAATGAATCCAAGATTTTGGTCTCTTACTCCCTATTATTTTGTTAGTATGCCATTCGTTTTTAGTGATGAAGGTGTGAAACTTACTTTATTTGAAGAAGGAAAGGAATTTGAGAATAAGATTTATGATTTGGTGAAAATAACCTATGAAGCGAATGTGGGAGATGCACCTGAAGATTATTACATTATCTATATTAATAAGGAAAGTCATCTGATTGATGCCATCAGGTATATTGTTTCTTATCCTGGATTTTTCCCAGATGGTGGCCATAGTCCGGAAAAGCTAATGACTTACGAAAATAAACAAAGGATAGAAGGCATAACCCTGGCTGGAAAACACAGAACTTTTATGTACAGAGATGATACTGTGCAGGAACATGTTACCAATATTTCAGTAACTAAAGTAGCTTTTAAACCTGATTTAGAATCCTCCTTTTTTAAGGTTCCTGAAGGTGGTGAGGTCCTTGAAAAATTGGAAACTGCTCAATAAAAAATGTCTTCTTCTGGAAAATAAGAAAAGCACACTCAAACAAGTGTGCTTTTCTTCAATTAAGTTAGTATTAGGTTATGACTGATTTTGATATCTTTTATTTTAATCCAATAATGGTATAAACCTGTAGTAAAGAGTTTTTAGCATCTCCTACAAAAGCATTGGAAACACCTGATTTGGCTACGTCTCTAAATCCTCTGTTGTATCTGATTCCCAATTCTACTCTACCCAAATCTACTCCACCACCAAATGAGGCTCCGTAGTCGAATTCATTAAAATCTTCTTTTTGCAAATCGGTAGAACCATTTCCAAAATCACCATCAGATTTTACTTTAGCATCTAAAAGATAAGATCCATACACACCAGCGTGGATATTAAATACTTCGGCAATATCAAAAACCAAAAGCACTGGTACATCAATGTAGTTCAGGTTCAATTTGTTTTTCCCTTCGAATATAGCTAGATCATATTCTGCTTCTACACCTTTATTAGAATAAACAATCTCAGGTTGGATATTCAATACATCGGTAATTGGAAATTTTGCTGCAAGACCAGCGTGAAATCCTAATCTTGAACTCTCATTACTAACATTTTCTACCTGTAAGGACGAATAATTAAGTCCTCCCTTCAATCCAACTGAAGGTCCTTGAGCGTAGGTCGTTACGGTTGCGAATAATGAACCTAATAAAAATGATAGTCCTACAATTAATTTTGTTTTAGCTGATTTCATAACAGTTTAATTTTTAGTTAATAATTAATATGATTTTGATTTTCTCCCTCACTTAATTAAGCAGGTTTAACTTTTAATTTGTAATAATTATTCCAAAGAAAGGTTTCTAAGGATTTTTTTCATAAATATTTGATTTTCAGTTATTTAAACAAATAAATTTTTAATTTACTAATTCAAATGGTGAGTAACCTGTGGAATTTTTTCTATGGTATTGGGGAATTGTAACACCATGGAATTTCTAAATTTTAAATCCTACAAATCATACGAATTAGAGATTATAAAAAGCAAAAATACTAGTCAGTAAGATTTGTGCTTTTGCTAATGAAAATAGTCATTTTAGATAATTGATCCATCGCTAATTTTTGGCTATTTTCACCTATACAAATCTTATTATATATAATCTCTATTGAAGAAAAACAAAAAACCTGTCCATTAAAATGAACAGGTTTTGTAATTGTGTAAGGTTATTTGGTTAAATGTTAAGCGCCAGTGCTCCATACCGGGTACTATTATTTTTGAGAAATAAATACCAATACTATTTTATATTG
>JAHQVQ010000371.1 GCA_019634305.1 Flammeovirgaceae bacterium
ATTGCTGGCTAAGGAGTTAATAAAAAATGGAATTTCCTGTGAAATTTTGAATGCTAAAAATGATGAAAAGGAAGCAGAAATAATAGCTGGTGCCGGTATGTTGAATGCTGTTACTATTTCTACAAATATGGCTGGAAGAGGAACAGATATAAAGTTGGGAGGGGAATTGGGTATTGAAAAACAAAAAATTATTGACCTAGGAGGATTGTCTGTCATTGGTACCAACAGGTTTGAGAGCCAAAGAATAGATGACCAACTTAGAGGACGAGCGGGAAGACAGGGTGATCCAGGATCATCTCAATTTTTTGTAAGCCTGGAAGATGATCTTTTACAAAAATTTGGTATCAATGAATTGGTTCCTAAAAAAGTATGGAATCAGGAATATCTTAGTGGTGTAAATCTGACTATCGTAAATCGAGAAGTAAATAGAGTGCAAAGAATAATCGAAGGTAAAAATTTCGAAATCAAAAAAACCCTTAGAAAGTATGGTTCATTTATAGAAATGCAACGTCAGGTAATTTATCAAAAAAGAAATGCATTACTGGATAATACTTTTGAAAGTCAACTTAAAAAAAATGATCCACAGACTTTTGAACAAATTGGGAAAAAAGTAGGAAACAAAGCACTTCAACTAGCAGAAAAACAATTATCTATCGCCTTATTAGATAAATATTGGGCAGATTATTTGGAAGAAATTGACCAGTTAAAACAGGAAATCCATCTGGTGGCTATAGGTGGATTAAATCCTTTTAGAGAATTTCAGAAAAGTGCTACCAATATATTTGAGGAATATTTGGCTGAAATTGAAGAACAAATTGTAGAAAGAATAAAAAGAGCCGACATAACGGAAAGTGGTGTAAACCTGGATAAAGAAGGTTTAAAAAGCCCTACCTCCACCTGGACCTATCTTATTAATGATAATCCCTTTGGTGATAAATTGGAAATGATATTGATGGGCAACAATAATATAGGGTTTGCAGCAGGAGCTGCCCTTTGGTGGCCATTGCTGGCACTTTATTTTATGGTGAAGAAGTTCGTGAAAAAGAAGAGTTAGAATTATAAAAGAAAATAACGATGCTTCCCATTTCCCTTTTCTTTAAAGAATTACAATTAGAAAAGACTTCACATCAAGAAAGTATGGTTGGATTTCTAGCATTTTTCAACAAAATATAGGAGAAGCTAAAATCATCCTAACCTCTAAATATTTTCTTGGCTTTTCTTAAAGCAATTCTAGTTTCCTTTATTTTTAAGCCTAATTTTTCTCCCAAAGAAATTTCAAATAATCCTTTTTTAATATAAACTGTATCACTATTGTCTTTATACCAAACTTCATAATCATTTTCATCGATCCACGTAGAAATCTCATTAATAAAAGGATTTTGGTAAAATTTCCCATGTGTTTCAATGGAAATTACCCTCGGTCTGCTTTTGATATACTTCAAAACGTACCATTCGGATCCTTCAATATCGATACTTATCAGATCTATATTTCTGTGATCAATTTCGCTGAATTTTTTACAATTTACTTCAAAATTTTTCGATTCCTCCACCTCATATTTATCATTTACCAGTGCAGGACTAGCTTTCAATTCTGAAACAAAGGTAGAAGCATTGGCCTGAGATAAGGACAATTTACCATTGTAATCGTAAATAGCAAAGGGAAATAACGCTACATGTGGGAAGGCACCAAAAATCTCCTTAATCTTATGAATACTTTTAGGATCGGGCTCTACCAACATGGTTGGGATATTTTCTTCAATAAAATCAATAATATTTGAAGTTTCAGGCATATAAACACCCACCTCACATACATTATCTATTTCTACTCCTTTTGCTTTTAGCCTTTGATGAATTTCTTTTTTTGATTTCAAAACCCTGATTTTTATTAAGTTTCTAAACAATATAATACTGAATTAAATAGCCTGCATTTCTGTAAGTTTTTTGTAAAACCCATCAGTTTTTTCCAACAAGATTGTATGTGGCCCCCTCTCCACAATTTCGCCTGCTTCTACTACCAGAATTTCATTTACATTTTGAATAGTACTCAACCGGTGTGCAATAATAAGTGAGGTTCTGTTTTGCATTAAATGGTTTAGGGCATCTTGGACAAGCTTCTCAGATTCAGTATCTAAAGCAGAAGTTGCTTCATCTAGTATTAAAATTGGTGGGTTTTTAAATATTGCCCTTGCTATACTTAGTCTTTGTTTTTGCCCACCCGAAAGTTTCACCCCCCGGTCTCCAATAATGGTATCATACCCTTTTTCACTTTGCATGATAAACTCATGAGCATTAGCAGTCTTTGCGGCCTGAATAACCATATCCATATTTGGATTATCTACCCCAAAGGCTATGTTATTTAATATGGTATCATTAAATAATATGGATTCCTGTGTTACAATACCAATAAGCTTTCTTAATGATTCTAATTTAATGTTTTTTATATTGATACCATCAATAGTGATACTCCCTTTCTCAATGTCATAAAACCGGGGAATTAAATCGGCTATTGTGGATTTACCCCCTCCTGATTGACCAACCAATGCCACTGAATGGCCCTTTTTTAAAGAAAAATCAACTCCTTTCAACACTTCTTTTTCTCCATAAGAAAAATGTACATTTTTGAAAGTGATCTGACCATTAAAATCTAAAATTTCTTGTGCGTCCTCTTTATCATAAATATCATTTTTGGTATCAATAATTTCCAATATCCGTTCAGCAGAAATTATTCCTCTCTGGATATTACTTATAGCCCCAACAATAGCTTTTGCCGGATTAATTATTTGAACAAAAAACAAGATGTATAATATAAAACTACTCGCAGTCATATTGGACTGGTCGGAAAGGACTAAATTTCCTCCAAAAAGTAAAATAGAAGCTACAATAATAATTCCCATTACTTCTGAAAATGGAGAAGCCAGTTCCCTTTTATAAGAAAGAGATTTGTATCTTTTTTCATAGAAATCATTTTCATTCAGAAATTTATCTTTTACATATCCGGAAGCACCAAAGGAATTTACAATTTTAAGCCCTACAATAGTTTCATCAATAATGCCGAGAAGCCTTCCAATAGAGTTCTGGACATCCATTGAATCTTTTTTCAATTTTTTGGAAATAAATCCTATAAAACCACCTAATATAGGGATAGTAATCAAAGTGAAAATGGTAAGCTCAAAAGACATGTAAAAAAGGATACTAAAATAAACAATTGTCTGAATTGGATCTCGAAGAAAAACCGTAAGTGAATTTGTCACTGAAAATTCTACCTGATGAACATCATTGGTAGATCGAGATACAATATCACCTTTCATTTTATCGGTAAAATAGCCCACATGTAAATCCACCAGCTTGTTAAAAATTGCCATCCTTAGTTTTTTAACAGTTTTAGCTTTTAGGGCTTCCGACAATCTTAAAGAAATATATTTGAAAAGATTACCAAGAATGGCCGAAGTTACAATCGTGATACATAAAAAAACCAGGCCTGCAAATTTTCCATTGTCTTCAATTACAGTTATTATATGGTAGTAAAAATAATGCTCTATACTTTCCAGGCTAGTACTTAATTCAGGAGTTTCCTTGTATCTTGCCAATTCCTCTGGCTTTATGATATCAAACAAAACATCCAGTAGGGGTTTCATCATAGCGAAGTTTGCCAATCCGAATAGAATACTTAAAATGGAACAAATAAAAAAAGGTACAGCAAATGGAAGAAGCGGTTTAGCATATGATAATACTCTGAAATAGGTCTTCATTATAGCTTAAACAATAACTTTGTGTTGATATATTTTAAAATGGCTGCAAAGATAATGTATGCAAAAATGAATTTTATTAATCGGGAGAATTAAATGGCTTTCCTATTTTAAATTAAAAATTTAGTTTTGCGCCAAAAAAAGTATGATCACACAGAAAAAATTACAATCCATTTCTGTCATTTTATTTTCATTTGTAGTAATTCTATTTCTGCTAAGCCTACCTAATCGAGAATCTGGCATGGATGAGTCTGTATTTACTGAGCAGGCTTTTATGTTTGGTAAAGGTGTTTGGATGCAAACTTTCCTATTCAACGGAATGGGGCTTAAATATGAAATCCAGCAATATCACTATCATAAATTTTTTATTTTAGTAGGAGCATTAATGAAGCAGATTTTTGGATATTCAATTTATATATTTAAGGTAATTCCCCTGATATTTTTTGTGCTTTTCTCTTTTTTAGCTAATAAGTATGTAAAAGAAAATATTAAAAGTGAATACAGAAATATATGGTTTTTTTGGGTAGCTATACTGTTGCTTCAACACGAAGTTTTCATGTTTTCCTTTTATTATCGACCAGAGATAATGGTAATGGCAATTGGTTTCGGTAGTTTTTTATTTTTGGATAAGGGACTAAAAGAAGGAAGTCAAAAGTTAATCATCATTGCTGCTATTTTTGCAGGGTTTGCCGGATTTACCCACCTGAATGGAATGATCTTTACTTTTGCAGGATTTATTCTTTTAGCCATCCATAAAAAGTTTAAAGCAATTTTATACTTCGTGCCTATTGGAGGATTTATTACTTCCTTTTATGCTTTCGATATGCTAACGCCAGAGGACTTCAATGCGTTTCTTTGGCAGTTCCAAAATGATTATAACCTGGAAAAGGAAGACTTCAGTATTTTCACTCCTTTCATTAAATTTTTCAGGGAACACCAACGGTTTTTCCATGATTATGAAGAAGCCTGCTATTCCTCATTGCTGATCCTTTGTCTTATTTTCAATTTTAAATTTTTAAGAAAACATCACCCAAATTTGATGGTCTATTATTTAGCCCTGGTCATTGGTCTGGCCGGGTTATCACATGGCACTACCACCAAATATGCACTGCTACATGTAGCATTTGCCTCCTTTATCATTGCAGTGTCATTGCATAGAATTTTGGAAATACATAAATGGAAGCAGATTGTCTTAGTTATAGCTTTAATGGGTACAATTATATCTAATGGATATAATGATCTGGGCCATACTTTTAATAAAAGAGATATTACTGCGATTAATGAGGAAATTGCCTCATTTATACCTGATGAAAAACAAGTCGTTTTAGCGGATGATATTTTTGTTTTTAACCAGATAAAGCATCATCATATTAATGGATTGCATGGATTTATGTGGTATTATAAGTTTAAATTAAGAAAAGAACCTACTCCTGAAGAATTCTTTTCTTTTGCTAAGAAGTATAACAATCAATATATTATTCTGTATCCGGAAAGTTACAATGATGAACTCATGGGAATACTCCAGCAAGAAGAAATTGTGGATAACCAAAACTATTTCGGATATGGTTTATTAGAAAAAAATGAAGAATTTGTAATATTAGAAAAATTATAATTTCATTTTTAGCATAAAAAAATAGGGATATCTAAAATTACTTAAGTACCAGTACTATTTTATATTGAGTACTTTTATCTCATTATCAAAAAGTTGTGGCACTTATTAAGTATATTTAATTCTGCACATCTATTTAGATTCCCTATTCTAATAATAAAATTAAGCTTTTTTAAAACCACCCAAACTTCACACCCAGACTAAACAACTAACTGTTTAAATCCCCATTCGATATATTTTTCAGGTGGTGATTCCCCACAAATCTGTAATCGCCACTTGCTCCAACTCTCATAAATTTCAACACATTAAGTTCTACATTTACACCAGGTTCTATTACAAATCCTGATGAGGATTCAACTAAATGTGGATCATCATAATTCGGATTTCCTGGATGATTATTTTCCAATTGGTCTCTTACTTTCACATGACTGCTTCCCACAATTAAAGGGAAAGAGATATGCAATAACTTACTAGGGTTATATTCAGCATATAATCCTTCATAGCCGAAACTCATCCACAAATCCTCGGCTGGATCTGTTCCTTTAAAAGGTGAATTATTACTAAATCCGTAACCAGCAAAACCAATATTTACTTTTTCATCTTTTCAATCCTCCTTATTTAGTTATTAAAAAATAAAACCATAGCTGCTATTTCTTTAAAATTATAACTTCTGATTTCCAAGTCAATTTATTAAGCACTCATACTTTTATTTCCGAGAAATAGTAATCTCTCTATCAGTCTTTTATGGCAAAATAATACACGGTTAATTTTGAATTACTACTTATAACTCAGGTAGGAAAGGAAATACCCTTAAATCAATATAAAAAAAGAAGATTTTTATGTAAAATATGCCCTGATAGTAAATATTAAGCTATTTGAAATTTATAGTCCAATTGGAAATACAGGTAGGGTTTCCGCACCAAAATATTAAAACTCATTTTTGAGATTGCTAGAGCCTATTTCTATTTTATAGGTTCAAAGATTTTTTTCTAA
>JAHQVQ010000372.1 GCA_019634305.1 Flammeovirgaceae bacterium
ACAGTAGTTATTCTGGGAGAGACTGGGCATAACTTTGGTGCGGGTATGACTGGTGGTGTTGCTTTTGTCTATGATAAAAACCACAGTTTCATTGATAAAATGAATCAGGAATTGATCAAAGCGGAAAGGATTGATACTGATGAAGGAGATGAAGGAAGACATTACCTTAAGAAAATATTAAGAAGCTATCATTACAGGACTCATAGTCCATTGGCGAAATTTATTTTGGAACACTTCAGAGAGGAACTAAGGTTTTTCTATATGGTAACTTCTAAGGATATGAAGGCTCCACTTAATCCTATGGAAGGTAATTAATTTACTAATTTTGTAATAAGTATATTACTTAAAATAGATTAAAAGGAAACTTTTAAGATTAATTTGAAATAATTTAAGGCTGTAAATTAAGAATTTGATAAGGTTTTTAGGATTGATTTACAGCTTAATTAAAAGATATAATTCATGTACGAGTTTACCAAAATTGAGAGAATTGATCCTATAATTAAGCCTACTAATGAAAGGGTTCAAAATTTTGAAGAAATAAATGAACTTTATACTGAAGAAGAAGCAGGAGTTCAGGCAAGTAGATGTATCCAATGTGGAAATCCATATTGTAGTGCAACTGGCTGCCCTTTGAGCAACAATATTCCTCAGTGGTTGAAATTTATTGCAGAGAAAGATTTGGAATTGGCTTTTCAAATTTCCAATGAAACTTCTCCTTTCCCAGAAATTTTAGGACGAATTTGTCCACAAGACAGGCTTTGTGAAGGAGCTTGTACTTTAAATGAAAATAATGACGGACAAATGCATAGTCATGGTGCAATTTCCATTGGTTCAATTGAAGTTTCTATTTCTGAAAGAGGATTTAAAAAAGGATTTAAACCCGAATTTCCAGGTATTACAACCGATAAAAAAGTGGCAATTATTGGTTCTGGACCAGCTGGTCTTTCTTGTGCAACCTTTTTATTAAGAGCAGGAGTAAAACCAATAGTATATGAATCAGCTGATCAGGCTGGTGGATTATTGACTTATGGAATTCCCGGATTTAAATTAGAAAAAGAATCGGTAAAAAGAAGAGTTAATTTATTGATTGAGGCAGGGATGGAGCTTCACCTGAATTCCCAAATTGGTAAGGATATTACTTTTGAGGAAATTCATAAAAATCATGAGGCTGTATTTTTAGGAATTGGAGCAACAGAAGGAAAAATTTTGGATTACGATTCTTACAACAGTGATAATGTTTTTATGGCTGTTCCATTTCTTACGAATATTCAGAAGAAGGTAGAGGAAATTACTTTCGACAAGAAATTTGATGTAAAAGGAAAAACGGTAATGGTAATTGGTGGTGGTGACACGGCAATGGATTGTGTAAGAACTTCAGTAAGAGAAGGTGCTGAAAAAGTGCATTGTGTTTACCGTAGAGGAGAAGTTGATATGCCAGGTAGTAGAAAGGAAGTAAAATCAGCCAAAGAGGAAGGTGTTGAATTTTTATTTTTTAATAGCCCAAAAAGTTTTGTTGCAGATGATAAGGGGATAATTACAGGGATGAAATTAATTCAAACAGAACTTATTCCTGGAAAAGACGGAGGCAGAGGTAGAATAATTGAGTTAGAAGGTTCTGAGCAAATAATGCATGCTGATGTTGTTATTTTGGCTTTAGGATTTAACAACCAAAAAGTGGAGTTTTTGGAAAAGAATGGAATTGAACTAAATAATTGGGGGGCTATAAAAGTGGATGAAAATCAACTGACTACTAAAGAAGGAGTTTATGCAGGAGGTGATACAACCAGAGGAGCAGACTTAGTGGTAACTGCAGCATTAGATGGAAGAGAAGCTGCTTACAAAATATTGGAAAAAATATTTGATGAGGAAATATAAGACTTCGGCTTTATTTCTTGATAATCCAAAAACGACACTTTTTCAAGTGTCGTTTTTGTTTGGGAAGGTTTATGGTTTGTTGTAATAGTAATTCTTAAGTTGATGTTCAAAAATTATAGCTTGGGACCTTAATTTTCTTCAAAGGAAACACAATTCGAATTTTTGTATTGGACATCAAACTTGGAATATTTTTCAAATTCGGACTTAGTAAATTTGGTGGTGACCGTTTTACACAATTCTTTGGCAGTAATACTGGAATTTGAACCCCAAAACATAAACTCATTTTCTTCTCCTATTGTAAGTATTTCTGATTCATTCTTTACAAAAGCAATATCCCACACAGTTGTATTGTTTCTCAAAATTAATGGAAGTGACCTGTTCATATTTTCTAAAGCCCAAACTCTTCCTGTTTTATCATCACTTCCAGAGAGAATATAATTACCATTTTCTGAAAATTTAAGGACATTTATTGGAGCGGTATGACCAATTAAGGTGGTTGCCAATTCAAAATTATCAGTATCCCACACTTCAATTGAACCTGTTTTTGTTCCTGATATTAAATATTTGCCATCTGGGCTAAAAGCTAATTTTGATAAATTACCAGCACTTAGCCTATAACTTTTCGAATTGTATTGAATATTTTTTACATTCTTAAATGACAAGCTATTGCCTTTTCCTGATTGGGATAAATTAAGAATCTCAATATTGTTATCTTTTCCTACTGCTAATAGAAAGTTTTTATCATCTACTTTGGTGATGCTAAAACCATTAATTCCTCTTTGATTTACAGCTCCAATTTGTAATGGTTTGTTTCCTTCAAAATACCAAAAGGTAATTTTTTCTCTATCGGAAACAGCAAAAAAGATTTTTTTAGAATCAGGAACCTGAACGAATTCAATATGGTTTATTCCTGATTTATGTTTTCCTACCAACAAGGGCTTTTTGAACTTTGGTAAAAATTTCACTTTATCCAATTCACAGGTTAAAATATACCCTCCTGAGGAGCCAGCAATCATAACGTTTCCTTCTGGGCTAATGGCAAGTTGGGTAACACTTGAATCTATTTTTATGGAACTTAATCTTCTCATAGCCTTTCCAGGAAAAAATCGCCTTAAAAATATTAACCCTGATTGATCTCCTGTGGCAAGAATTTGATGTTTGTCATTATACCCAATAGCTTTTACCGGAAATTTATGACCGGTAGATTTGTCCTTAGCATTAAATTGAGACAAGGCACTTAAAACAGTATAGTTTTCAGGAAGATGCTTTGGCCCTTTATTTTCTTTATTTATAAAATAAGCATGTAGAGCCAGGAGCTTGCTATCTTCAAGATTTCCATTATTAAATAATTCTAGCGCTTTAATTGATAAATTTTTGGCTTCATTAAGTAAAGCAAATCGTTCTGTTTCTGCCTTACTTTCCTTAGCTGAATCTCTACTTTGTTGAACTATTTCCAATTGTTGTTTTGCTACAAGGGCAACACTATCGGCCAGGGCTTTTTGTTTTTCAGCCTCCATAAAATTTATCCTAGCCTCCTTAGATTTTTGAACAGCGAGAATTCTTTGTTCTTCAGCAAGGTCTTGTTGTCTAAGGGCTTCTTCAAGAGCTAGTAGGGCATTTTGTCTTTCTGTTTCAGCTCTTATAGCACTTTGTTTGGCTAAGGCTGTTTGTTTTTTTGCTTCTAGAGCATTTTTTTCTGCAATTTTCCTTAGCTCAACAGCTTCTTTCAATGCTTCCTCAGCTTTAAGTCTGGCAGAAATGGCATCTTTACTGGCTTTTTCAGCAAGAATTTTGGCCTCACTGGCTTTTTCCGTTTCTTTCTGGGCTATTATTCGAAGACTGTCTGCTTTTTCTTTTTGTTTAAATGCTTCTTGTTGTGCAATATGTGCTTCTTCTGCTTTTAATCTGGCAAGGTTGGCTTGTTGGGTGGCTTCTTTTTTTTCCTCATAGGCGATATAAGCTAAAAAACCTGAGATAGCAAAAAGGCATGCCATCACAATCACCATAGTTGTGAGAATTAACTTTCTTTTATTCTCCTTTCTGGTTTTGATGCTACCGGCATTAATAAATTCTACCTGCAATGCAGTAGGTAGTGGTTTCTTTTGGTTTTTATCTGCTTTCTTTAGCCAGTTTTCAGCTGATCCAAGTTCCATCCCACTTAAAAGTAAACCTGGATTTTTACTGTTTTCTTCCCATTCAATTGCTCGTTGAGACCATTTTGTATGGTTTTGCACATGGCCTCTATCAACATCAAGTGCATTAATTAAGGAATTAAAAGATTCATTAAAATCATTTCCTGAGAAATCAATCCATTGTACAGAAGCCAGGGTAGGATGAAGGTATTGGGTTTTTCTATGATTTATGGTAATGAATCGCTTGTTTAAGCGGTGAGCATATTCTACTTCATCTGCACAATAGGGTGATTTCACAGAATCGGGAGAAATAATAAATAAAAAATTATCAGAGGATTCTATTCCATGGAAAATTTCTGTTTGAAAATCTGACCCGGATGCTATACTTTCCTGATCAAACCAAGTAGTTTTTCCCTGAATTTGTAGAACTTCATTTAGCTTTCGTGCAAAATCACCATCAGCACGAGAGTAGGAAATGAAAACTTCATTTGATAACTGAAGACGTTTCGATCCACTTGTGGTAATATATAAATCATGAATTTTGGTGGGTTGATAGTCTTCCCGCCTTTTCCCAATATCCAGCCAGGTTTCTGCATCTTGCAAATTATATCCTCTGAGCAACATGCTTTCATTTTTCCCTTGTTCTTCCCACTTTATGGCCTGTGACAAATACCGCTTATGTTTTTGGAAATAGCCTTTTTCTTTGTTGAGTTCAATAATTAGAGACTGAATTCCAACTTGAAACTCCTCTTTATTGGTTTGATTAAAATTGATGTATTGAAGTTGCCTTATTCTTTTTGGCACTTCTTCCTCCTCAATTTCTTCAATGAGAAGTGGAATAATTCTTTTATTAAACTTTTGAGCATACGCTAATTCTTTTATACAATATTCAGAAATAATGGATTCCTTAGTGATAAAAAACAGGAAATTATCGGCCTGAATAATTCCCTCAAGAATAGCCTTATCATAATTCTGCCCTGATTTTATATCCTTATTATGGAGCCAGGTGGTAATGCCATACCTGGCTAATGCCTGACTGATTTGATCTTTAATTTCCTTGTTTTCGGCAGAATAGGCTATAAAAGCCTCTGTCATCAGGTTTTCCCCATTCTTTTTAGATTCACAAATATATTCACAGTGTAAATCTGTAGGAATACAGGGTGGTTGACCTTTTTTAAATTCTTTGGCCAGCCATTTTTCACCTTCTTGTCTTTCCTTACCTACGAGTAAAAACTTGGTGTCTCTTTTATTTTTATCCCATTCAATCGCTTTCGAAAGAAGTCTGGTATGCTTTTCTACATATTCAGCGTGATTTCCAATGAGTTGTATAAGTCCCTGAAAGGAAGCATAAAAATCATCAATTTGCTTCCAACGGGAATGTTCCAGATTTTCATCAGCTTCTTCCCTAATATACACCCAGTTAATTTTAGCAATTGCTGGATGGATATTTTCCATTTCATTCACCGGATCAACATGCAATAATGGAATTATTCTTTTATTGAGTTTTACAGCGAGTTCAATTTCCCGAAGGCAATATTCAGATCTGATGGAATGAGGGGAAATGATGAATACAAAATTATGGGCCTTACTAATTCCATCATTTATTTGTTCCTGAAAATCAACTCCAAGGGGAATATCATTTTGATCAAACCAAACATTAAAGTTTTCCTTTACTAAGGCATCATGGAGTTTGGTAGCAAACCCTTTACTGTGCCTTCTTCCATAAGAAATAAAAACATCATCAAAATCTTCTCCCTTTTTCTTTTTAATTATTTGCTGAGCCTTTCCTGAGTTTAGAAAATTGGCTACTTCGTTTAGGGAATGATACCAGATTCCGCCATTCTCTTCCACTCTTTTTCCCAACTCCTCCATGGCTTCAATTTGCTCCTGATTAAATTTTTCCCCACCATCTTTAGGCAAATAGCAGTAAATTGTACGGTCTGGCCTTTTAAAAGAATCATCAGTAACCTCAGCCAGTGCATAAAAACCAGTTATTTTTGGGGTAAGGACATAAAGGCAGAAATCGCAGTGTTGCCTTTCATAAAGTTCTCTCTTATAGGCTTCTTCATCCCAATCTTCTACAACAGGATTAAAAAAATCTATTTCCAGATCTGCAATTAAACTATCTCTCCATTTGGAGCCATTTACCGTTCCGCCTAAAAAAACTTTCATGTAGTCCTAAAAAGGAATTATATATTTATAGGAGTTGATTATTAAGTGGTTTATTTGACTTTCCCTTTAAAAGAATGATAAAATCAAGTAGTAAATGAAAATTAACTGTTTGTTTATTGGGATAAAAGCCTGATAGAGAGATGATTATTTCTCTATATTAAAAGCACAGGTGCTTAAATATAAGAATTTAAAAAAACAATTGCTTCCTCTAAAGTTTTAAACCATCTTCCACCATTCCTTTCTACCATTTTACCAATAGCTTCCAGAGATTTTTTTTGATGATTTGTGAAAATTTTATCCTTGTTTTCGAAATTGGCAACGTAAACAGTTTTTTCTGAAAATTTATTAGAATCATCAATTAGTTCGGGGACACACAAAAATTCGTTCATTCCAGGACGAAATAAATAAAAAATAAAATTACAGTCATCCTTTAACTTAAAAAGTTTTTCCTGAATGCCTTCTACAGCATTTAGTTGAAAGGGATCAACATGGTTGATTTGTAATTGAGGAATAACAAATTCTCTCCAATCATTTTCTGAGGATATTCCTCCAAGGTAAACTGTTGCTTTATTATCGTCCATTAAAAACAAAAATCAGTTTATAAATTCAATATAAGTAGTAATTCAAAATTAACTGTGTATTATTTTTCCGTAAAAGACTGATGGAGAGATTATTATTTCTCGGAAATAATAGCACTGGTGCTTAATAATAGTGATATACCCTGATTTTTCAAGATAAATTGAAGAATAATTGTCTATATATATCAAATATTATTATTTGTAGAAAAGCCTACATTTCAGATTGAAATAAAACTTTAATTCTTTTCCATAACTACTGAGCTACAAGTTCCCTTTGCATTTCTTTTGCAGTTTTTGTAGAATTATCAGGGCTCCATCCAGGAGGATAAAAAATATACTTCAGTTTATTTTTGAAGGATTTGGTGGATTTTACATCTTTCCAGATATTTTCGAATTCATGAGTATTCGCCTTAATCGGATTAAAAGATTGAGGTGGTTTTAAAACACCATAAATAGGTTTTACTCCTTTAATTAAGTCCTGATAAGTTCCGAAAATCCTATCCCAAAAAATAAAGATTCCTCCATGGTTTTTATCCAGATATTCTGCATTACAGGCATGATGTGCCTGATGGATGTAAGGGTTGTTGACTATTTTTCCAAACCAACCCAGGCTGGGCATAAGTTGAGTATGAAGAAAAAACTGAAAAATGGCATTTACAATAAGTGCTGTAGCCACCATAATAGGTTCAAATCCTATTAATGGCATCCACAACCAGTAAAGAGGTTTATATAAAGTTACGAACCAACCATTTCTTAAAGCTACCGAAAAATTAAAAGTTTCGGAATTATGGTGAGGAATATGAGCTGCCCATAATAACCGAATAGTGTGGCTAAATCTGTGGTGCCAATAAAAATTGAAATCATCGCCAATAATAGCAAGAATCCAGATATACCATACCCATCCGAGTGATTCATAGCCTAAAATCTCTAATCTTAATTCTTTGGTAGCCTCAAAAACAAAAGTAAAAACTAATAATGCTACAATTTTAGTAAATGAAGCTACTATTGTGGCCCCAATAGCAATGGAAAATGAGGAAAGGGTTTCCTTTAGAATATAATTTTCCCGAGCAAAAATGAATTCTAAAACTAAGGTAAGAATTAGAAAGGGATAGATATAGGTGATATACTCGTTAATTGGCAAGTTTTCCATTGGAATGCTGGATTTTTATATAAAATACTTGTGGGACAAGTATTTTTTTAAAAAAAGTAAAAGATTATTTGAAATTGAACTAGAGAATTCTTCAGGTAAAATAGAATTATTTTAATCCTGTTTTGGCAATCAAAGGTAAATAATTATCCCATTTCAAACCAAAAAATTTTAGTTAAAATTGTATTTTATATATTTTGCATAATCAATTGATAGAACTACATTTTTTATGGAATTAACTTTTAAAAAGGCTACTATTTTTTTTATAATATTAGTGGTAGTTTTTGTTTCCCCATATGCTACAAGTCAGGTTATTAATGAAATCCAAATCAAGGCTATATCAGGTTTGAAATACGATCTCCCAAGGTTTGCAATCAAACCAGGAACTAAAGTCAAAATCATCTTTGAGAATGAGGATGAGATGGCTCACAATTTGGTTTTTACGCTTCCTGGCAAAAGAGAAGAAATAGTTGATCTTGCCAATAATCTAGGAGGATCAGGTCCATCAATGAATTTCATTCCTACCTCAGAAGCAATTATTGCTAGTATAAAAGTATTAAACCCAGATGGAAAGGAAGTAGTGGAGTTTACTGCACCTACAAAAGAAGGTATCTATCCATATGTTTGCACTTATCCTGGTCATGGTTTTGTAATGTACGGAGCAATGTATGTTACTACCGATGATCTTCCTCCATTATCTTCAGACCTAAATATTCCGGAATCTCAAAGAGAAAAAAAGGATGTCTCAAAATCATCTCCGCATCCATATCCTTTAGATTATCCAATTATTTATAGAACCTTTTTACCAGATTGTGGACCTGCAGGGATAGCTGTGGCATTAAATAATAAGGTTTCTTATGGCTGGGATGCTGGAAAATGTATGTTCCGATATGCATGGAAAGATGGTTTTCTGGATAATACAGAGCAATGGAAAGCGAAAGGAAATGAGTTATCTAAAATTGTGGGAAAAGTATTTTATAAGCCAATTTTAGGTTTTCCTTTCAGAATTAATGACTCGGATAATGAGCCCAAAGTGAAATTTATGGGATACAACCTGGAAAATGAATTCCCAAAATTCAATTTTAAAATAGATAATGTTTCTGTGAATGAATTTATTCAACCACTTGAAGATCCAAACGAAATTGGTTTCTTTATCCACTTTGAAATTTCAGAGTTAGAAAACACACTTATATATATTGCGGATAAATCGAATGATAATATTGAAATAAGTGCAGATAAAGGAAAGTGGGAAGGAAATAGGTTGCAATTAACAAAGGAGGAAGGAAAAAGTTTTAATGTATACTTTAAAGAAATTGGAGAAATCAGTCATGCTGGACATTAGAAATTATATTTATTCATTAGTACTTATCCTTTCAATCATTTCTTGTGATAAGGAGGAAATAATAGAAGGTAATGATGCATATGAAGTGGTAGATATAAAAACGCCAGAAGGTTTAAGGGCTGAAAATGGAGGAATCGCCTTTTTGCCTGATGGAAGAATGGTAGCTTGTTTTCATTTAGGTGAAGTTTTAATTTATGATCCTAAAACTGAAGAATGGTCAGTATTTGCCAAAGGGTTACACGATCCTTTGGGTGTTTATCCTATAAATGAATACGAAATGTTGGTAATGCACCGCCCAGAGTTGACTCGGCTGGTCGATACAGATAAGGATGGAAAAGCAGATTTATACCAAACTGTTACAGATCAGTTTGGAATTTCTGGAAATTACCATGAATATAATTATGGGCCAGAACCAGATGGAAATGGGGCTTTTTTCATTTCTTTAAATGATGCTTCAAATGGCGCAGGTATTTGGAAAGAAGTTCGTGGGGAATTTAGACCAGAAGGAAGACCTGGAAGAATGTATTCCTGTGTGCCTTATAGAGGATGGGTGATGAAAGTAAATGCTGAAAATGGGGAATTAATTCCCTGGGCTTCAGGGTTTCGGTCTCCAAACGGAATCGCAGTAGATAAAAAAGGAGGTCTTTTTATTACAGACAATCAGGGTGATTGGTTAGGTACAAGTAAACTTTATCATGTTGAGAAAGGTAAATTTTATGGTCATCCTTCAAGTCTAGTTTGGGAAAAAGGATTTGAAGGAATTGATCCATTGACTATTCCAGTTCCGATTTTAGATAAAATGCGCCAAAAGGGAAGTATATTATTTCCTCACAGTATTCTGGCAAACTCTCCAACTCAACCAGTTTTTGATTATACAGGAGGAAAGTTTGGCCCATTTGAAGATCAAATGATAATTGGTGAGATGGATCATGATTTTTTGTTAAGAGTAATGTTGGATGAAGTGGATGGTGAAACCCAGGGAGCTTGTGTCCCTTTTGTTAGTAATCAAGGGCTTACAAAAGGAAACAATAGAATTGCCTGGTCTCCAGATGGAAATCTTTATGCTGGTAAATCAGATAGAGGTTGGGTTGGAGGAAAAGGTCTGCAAAAAATTTCCTGGAATGGTAAAACACCCATGGATGTCTACGAAATGAAACTAACCAAATCAGGGTTTGAACTTACTTTCACACTTCCATTAGCTTCCGAAACGGCTCTAGATCCTTTAAACTATTCTTTTAAAAGATACTATTATGAATACCATAGGAAATATGGATCAAAGCAATTTGATGTAACTGAAGTAGAAGTAAAGGAGGTTAGTCTAACAAAGGATGGAATGGGTATTAATATAGATTTAGAGAATCTAATCTCAGGATATGTTTATGAGTTAACGCTTAATGAAAGTATTACATCCCAAAAGAGTACTCCAATTAATAACAAGATTATTTATTATACACTGAATAATTTAAGGGTTCAATAGCACCATGCATGCTTCTGCTCTATTTCTACATTTTAGAATAGCATTCTCATATTGAACAGAATGGAAAGGATTTTATCATTCATTAAACTTTAAGAGTTTATAATTAAAACTTTCCACAAATAACTATTTTTTGGGAATGTAATAAATGATTAAAGAAGGAGATTAATAAAAAACAAATTTATATAAATACCCTAATTTATAATGAATAGGATTATTCTCTTTCAAAAAAGTAATGTAATAAAATATTGATATAAAAATAAAACAGTAACAATCCACTACTTTATAATCTTTTTATTACCTGTATAATTTATGGGAAAAATAGTATCCTAATACTTGCATAATTCAAATTAAACACTTGATTTTAAGCTATTTATAGATAAACTACTGGATAGTTAAGCCGCTTATCATAATTTTTAATACTAAGAAATTTCATATTCAATCTTAGAATGGCAATATTTTGGAAATAGTTAATTCAAGGAGGTTTCTTAACAATACCTTCTAACAATTAAACCAAATAACAAATAAATGCCAAATCAAATTATCTACCTTCATTATAATAATGAAGGCTTGCCTGCTAGGCTATCTGATGAATTTCTCTCCATAGATTATAATAAACACAATCAAAGTGCTTTGAAAGAGTCACTTTTAAATAGTGGTGGAATAATTATTCCCAATGATTCATCCGCCCAACATTTAGACTCTACTATTATATGTACCCTTCGACATGTATTCAAGCTTAAACAACCAATCCTTGTTGTCAGTGATGAAAAAATGAACTCTTGGTTTGAGATCAATTCATCAGAATATCCGGAATATCTAAGATACCTGCAAGATCCCTCCATTAGTTATTTAACAAAAAGTAAATTTCTACAATTTTCAGGTAATGAAATCATCAATTGTTTCGAAGAAGGGTTAGACGATATTCTCCTAAAAGAATTATGTTCTTATGTGTATGATGATTTTGGATATATGATAAATAGGTTAAATGATCTAAACTCCTATATAAAAAAGAGTAATGATCTTAAGCTGGTATCATCTTCTGTGAATCGATACTTTCCTGAATTGAAAAGGATAGTAGAAAGAAAAATGAATATTTTGGATAGAGGAGATGAATATTTAAGTCAAATCTATATTTTATTAGAAAGGTCGGATGAGAAATCGGCAGAGAGTACCAATATTTTAATAGGTGAGATAATTAAATTGATGGAGGACTATTCCCATTTCTTACTTCAAGAACAAAGAAGATATGACCAAAAGGAAAAAGGAGAGGTGGTTTTTATAGGAAATCATAGGGAAACCATTCGTGAAGTAGAAGATCATTTTTTTAGTCAAGGGGTGATTTGCAAAGGAACTTCATGCCCAAATGAAGTAGTGGAAATAATAAAAAATGATCGATACAATAAAATTACTGTTGTTATTAGTGAAAGCAGGTATTATTCAGAGCATAAGAAAATTCAAAGAAAGCAATTAGAACATCTCAATAAGATAATAAGCAATTTGCCGAATATGGTAGCTATGATTATTTTAACAGAACCCGAGGTCTCCTTTTTTCAAAATAATAATATCAGTAATATCAGCATCCCGAAAAATCTAATTATTGACCACCCAAATGGATTTCACAGACTCTCTAATACCTTTTTCGAATTGGATAAGAAAGTAAGAGAAATGATAAACAATCTTCCTGGATTTAACCAGAGACAAAAAATACTTTATAAACAACACAGAGGGAGTCCAGATTATAGCAATGTTGAACAGGCATTATCTAAAAAAGCTGAATTAATAGTTACAGCTTTAGCGGAGGGAAACTCTGCTTTTGAATTAGAGTTACCAATATTAAATGGTAAATTGAATAATAAGAATCCTACAAGAAATTTGGAGAATTTTAGAAATGTACTTCTTGCAAGGAGAATCGCATTAGGATTATGCCAAATGGAAGAGGAAATTCTTAAAGCTAATTACCCAACCATTAACAAGAAATTGACAAATATAGAAAGGTGGGGTATTATTTATAATTCACTAAAGTTTGGTTCATTAAAATTACAGAGTAACACTTTACCTGATGAAGCTGAAATAAGCACCGTAATAATAAGGAACTTAAAGTTATCAATGAAAGCTAGATACAAAGGCCAATCAGGATTACAAAGCCGATTGACTCAAGAAGAAAGTAGTTGGATGAAAGAAATAATTAAAAACCATTATATAATTAAGATGAATACAGAAGGTCAATTTAGAATCAGTAAGGAGGGAGTTGCTTAAAATAAAAATAGGGTTTGTATGGGGTATAAATAATTGGTTTTCAGTAGTTTGTGATTTTCAATAATTTTTTTAAAAAATAAATTGTTGGTTGTGTTGCGATTTAAGTTAGAGTTATTACCTTTG
>JAHQVQ010000373.1 GCA_019634305.1 Flammeovirgaceae bacterium
ATAATATGATAAACCTGAGTGTGGCAGGAAGAATTCTCAGGAAAGCAGGGTGCGAAATCTATGTTTCAATTACTGGTCAGGATGCTATCAGGATGGTTCAACAACAACGATTTGATTTGGTATTTATGGACATCCAAATGCCAGTAATGAACGGAATGACTGCTACTAAAAAAATTAAAGAGTTGAATCTTCCCTATTGTCCTCCAATTGTGGCAATGACAGCTTTTTCCATGCAAGAAGAAAGAGAAGAGTTTTTAAAAGCTGGTTTAGACGATTTTATTTCTAAACCCATAAAAGCACAAACCCTTGTTTCTAAAGTAAAAAAATGGTTTGAAGACCAGAAGGAAGAAGAAGCAGAAAATGTGATGTCATGGTCCAACAATAAAATTTTAAACTTATCCACAGCATATGAGCTTAAAAAGTTTGGTGGTGATGAAATTCTAATTGAATCTTATACTGAATTTGAAATTGATACTGAAAAGCTCCTTAGAGGATTAAATAAGGCAATGAAAATAGATGAGGATGTGACCGAAGCTTTAAGTATTTTACACACTATAAAAGGGAATGCAGGCACTTTAGGAGTAGAAAAAATATCTTCCCAGGCAGCTCTAATGGAGGGGAAATTAAAAATGAATCATTTAAATGATTTCGAAAACAACTTCGAAACACTAAGCATTGATTTTGAAGAATTCAGGATAAACTACAAAAAACTTCTTAATATATAAAATATTACATTCTTTTATTTTGTTAATACAAACCAAAAATATAACTTTAAAATTATATTTTTTCTATAAATACTAATAATACATTGTTCTATTTGTGAATTAGATATATTTTATTAATTTACATAATGTTATCAAGTATTTTTTCATCTCACCATGACTGTAAAGAAACCAATTACAAATAAACTTTTTAATAATACCACCCTCTAACCTTTATGCTTATGGGAAGCAAAACAATACTCGTAGCCGAAGATAGTTCTGTAATTCAAAACATTACCAAAAGAGTCCTTCAATTTCAAAATTATAATATAAAATCTGCAAAAAATGGACAACAGGTAATGGATATGATAAAGAAAGAACATTTTGATGCCATCCTGTTAGATATAAATATGCCTATTATGGATGGTATGGAATGTGCCCGACAAATTAGAAGTCTACCTGACCAGAAAAAAGCAAAAACTCCTCTTATTGCTATTACCGGGAATGCTAAAAATTTCACAGTGGATGATTTTAAAGCAGTAGGAATCAATGAATTTCTACCAAAACCTTTAAATTTTGACACTTTGGTATCTACAGTTAAAAGACTGACCAATAATTAGATTTTTAAAAAACTAAATGACCATAGTTTTTTAAAAAGGATTTTCATCTTTACAATTGGTCAATAATTACTATTTTTGTTTTGAAGTAAGCCCTTTGAAAAAGGGCTTATTTATTTTATTGAATAGTAACAAGAGCTTTTAATTTCATATTTATGGAAATCAAATATACCAAAAATTTTCTTGCAAAACTGGAAGATTTATTTTCCGAAACCAGCTTTATCCTAAGGTATGAAAAAGGAAGTTTCAAATCAGGTTATTGTTTGCTAAAAGATAATAAAGTAGCCATTATCAATAAATATTTTCCATTAGAGGGGAGAATAAACTCACTACTGGATATTATTAGAGAAATAGAAATTAACCCCACTGATCTTTCTGATAAGAATAAAAAGTTATTTATCGAAATTAGATCAACGAGTAAGGAAGAAGATAAAACCCTTTTCGATTAAATTGCTGTAAAATATTTTCGGTTCATCACAGCGATTTTAATTTAAATGGAAATTATTATTTTTTTAAAGCTTTTCAATCAAAAGTAAACAACATTGAAAATTACGTTTTTAGGAACAGGAACTTCTCAAGGAGTACCAGTTATAGCCTCATCAGATCCGGTTTGCCAATCCTTAGATTTTCGTGACAAAAGACTCAGGACTTCTATTTTCATTGTGGTGAATGGACAAAATATAGTATTTGATACTGGTCCCGATTTCAGACAACAAATGCTAAGAGAAAGGATCGATCATTTAGATGCCGTTATTTTTACCCATCAGCATAAAGATCATACCGCAGGTTTGGATGATATAAGAGCATTTTATTTCAAACAAAAAATGGATATTCCGGTATATGCCCGCAAACCTGTAATCGAACATCTTAAAACTGAATTTTCCTATATGTTTGCAGCAAAAAAATATCCTGGAGTAGCTTCGGTGGACATAAAAGAAATTGAAAATCAACCATTCCAAGTAAATAACACCTTAATTACTCCAATTGAAGTAATGCATTACAAACTTCCTGTTTTTGGGTTTAGAATTAAAGATTTTACTTATATCACTGATGCAAATTTCATTTCCGAGGAAGAATTGGAAAAAATAAAAGGCTCCAAAGTAATGGTGATCAATGCATTACAAACCCAGCCTCATATTTCCCATTTTACCTTAGAAGAAGCTATAGAGGTAATTGAAAAGGTAAAACCTGAAAGGGCTTACATTACTCATATAAGTTATAAATTAGGATTTCATGCTGATGTAGAAAAAGAGCTTCCTGAAAATATCAGGCTGGCTTATGATGGTTTGCAATTAAATCTGTGATTCTAGAGAGTAGCAATAAAATTTAAATTCAAATCATTCCAATAAGAAATTGTTCTGAGTTATTTTTACACAATTTTTTTAATCGATAATAAAAGCTGATAAATTTAAGCAGCCGAGCTAATATAAAATTCAAGGTAAAAGATGTTAAAGCACCTTCTCATTAAAAATTATGCATTAATCAACCAACTGGAAATAGATCCTTCCCCTTCCCTAAATATCATTACAGGTGAAACAGGCGCAGGAAAATCCATTATGTTGGGTGCCATTGGACTATTATTGGGTAAAAGGGCTGATACCAAAGCTCTATTAAATGAGGAAGAAAAATGCATTATTGAAGGGGAATTCAATGTTTCTGGTTATCGGTTAAAAAAATTATTTGAAGGTCTGGATTTAGATTATGATGAAACGTCTGTAATTAGAAGGGAAATTACTCCAAAAGGGAAAAGTAGGGCATTTATTAATGACACTCCTGTGAATTTGGATACTTTAAAAGCCATTTCCTCAAAACTTGTAGATATCCATTCTCAACATGAAACACTACAACTTGGTTCTAATGAATTTCAGTTGGAAATCATTGACCTTTTCGCTGAAAACCAAAAGCATTTAGGTGCTTACCAGGAAGCCTTTACAAAATATAGAAAAGCTTCAAAAACACTGGAAAAGCTTATAAACGAATCGAAGGAATTTAAAACTGCCTTTGATTATAATAACCATTTACTAAAAGAACTTGACGATATAAAATTAGAAGAATTTAAACAAGAAGAGCTGGAGAAAGAATTGGAAAAGCTAGAAAATACTGAAAATATCAAGGCTAATCTCAATGCAGCTTTGGAATATCTTTCCAGAACGGAATTTTCTGTGGAATCAGGGATAAAATCCTCAATGGCAGCCTTTTCCCATCTAAGTGAATTTTCCAATAAATATGCTCAACTTTCAGAGAGATTAAAAAGTACGGAAATTGAAATTCAGGACATTGCTTCAGAAATAGAAAGTGAAGAAAGTGAGCTATTTCTGGATCAGGAAAAAATTCAGTTTCTTAAGGATCAACTCGATCAGTTATATTCCTTACAATCAAAACACCATGTTCATACTATTGAGGAATTAATTTCATTAAGGGAAGATCTTCAGGAAAAGGTAGATCAGGTAATTAATTTTGATGAAAAACTGGATGCAGCCAAAGCAGAAAAAGAATCTACTTTTAAAAAAGCCCTAGAAGTGGCTCAACAACTTTCAGAAAGAAGGAAAGCCATTTTTAATACCATTTCCCAAAATCTTGATGGACTTGTTTCCCAGCTTGGAATGCCAAATGCAACTAACTCAATTGCACATCAGAACATTGATTTAGATAAGTTTGGGATGGACAGGGTTAATATCTTATTTTCTGCAAATAAAGGAATAAAACCAGAGGAACTTAAAAATGTAGCTTCAGGTGGAGAATTTTCAAGGTTAATGCTTTCCATTAAATATTTGTTGGCTGGAAAAACCCAAATGCCTACTATTATTTTTGATGAAATTGATTCTGGGATATCTGGTGAAATAGCGATGAAAGTGGGGAAAATGATGAAGGAAATGGGGAATAAACACCAGGTGATTGCCATTAGCCACTTACCACAAATAGCTGCTAAAGGCGATCAGCATTATTTTGTTTATAAAGATGATTCATTCGAAAGGTCAGTAAGTAATCTAAAAAAATTATCTTCTCAAGAAAGGATTACTGAATTGGCACAAATGATAGGTGGGGCAAACCCAACAGAAACAGCATTTCAAAGTGCCAGGGAATTAATGGAGATTAATTAGAGCTACAAAAAATTGCTGTTACTAATAAATTGAAAAAAAAAGTCCTACTAAATAAATAGCAGGACTTTGAATTTTTAACAGAGAATTATTTTCAAGCCACATAGGCTTTTAATATATCTTTACTTCTATTTCCTTTAAGTTTTTTAATGGCTTTCTCACGAATTTGTCTTACTCTTTCTCTGGTAAGGCTTAATTCCTCTCCAATATCTTCTAGAGACCTTGGATGCTCCTCTCCTATACCAAATGACATTTTCACAATTACTCTTTCTCTAAAACTTAAAGTAGAAAGTACCCTGCTGGTTTCTACCTGAAGAGAATTATGGTACTCCAAATGCTCATCTGTAGCAGGAATATCTTTATTCACCATTACATCCAATAATGAATTACTATCTTCACTATTCAGTGGTGCATCAACAGAGGTTTGTCTTACTTCAACCCCCATAGTATTTCTAATTTCTTCTGGTTGCATTTCCAAAATCTCAGACAATTCTTCAGGAGTCGGCTCTCTTTCGTACTTTTGTTCCAATGAGGAAAATGCCGTCCTAATTTTGTTTATTGAACTGGTTTTGTTCACAGGTAGTCTTACAATCCTAGAATTTTCGGCAATTGCCTGCATTATCGATTGTCTGATCCACCATACTGCGTATGAAATAAATTTAAAACCTTTAGTTTCATCAAATCTTTGAGCAGCTTTCACCAGCCCTAAATTCCCTTCGTTTATCAAATCATTAAGGGACATGCTTTTATTCTGGTATTGTTTGGCTACTGAAACTACAAACCTAAGGTTAGCTTTTACAAGCCTGTTTAATGCAACCTGATCTCCTTCTCTTATCCTTTGAGCCAACTCAACTTCCTCCTCAGCGGTCACCATATCTTCACGGCTAACTTCCGTGAAATATTTTTCCAGTGATTCACTTTCTCGCCTGTTGGTTATGGCCTGTGTGATTTTTAATTGTCGCATATTGATTATTTAAGTTATGAAATTTCTAATTAATTGTTTATATGATACAAATCTGCCATTCTTCCAATATTTTCCAAACAATTTCGGAGTGAACAGGAATAATATCTGATAAACCAAAATTATTTAAAGATGAAGCCAAATTTGAAGCAAAAATTTACTATTAAGAAACCATTACATTAGAGTAAAGTTCACAAAAATCTTAAATTTATAGTCAGAATTTGATTTTTTATCATTTTTTAACTAAACCTATATAAAAATGACCAGATTAAGACTCAACACATTTACTATTGCACTATTTTTATGCCATGCTTGCAATCAGCAACCTCTGGTTTCTAAAACAACCACACCCGATAGCGATGGTTTTGTTATTAACAAAAAGACCCTTTTTGAAAGTTTTGAGGCTTGCGATATCCAGTCAGATAACTGTACTTATATTGAAATCACATACCCAGAAATGGTTGGAAAAAACGATGAAAAAATTAATGAAATAATTAAATCAGAAATATTTGATCTTTATTTTTCTGATGCTGAAATTGTTGGAGCATTTGATGCTTCTATGATACATTTTCTCCGCAGTTATCAAGAATTTAAAGATAACTTTCCTGAATCTACACAAATATGGAATAAAAAAATTGATTACAACATAGTTAACCAAACCAATGATTTAATATCTCTTAAAATTCAATCCTATGAATTTACTGGTAGTGCACATCCAAATACATTTACTAACTTTCTTAATATTGATTTAAATGACGCAGAAAAAATTGATTTAGAGAAAATTGTCTCTAAAGATTTTAGGACAAAGCTCAACCAGCTGGTAGATCAAAAATACAGGAACCAAAATAACCTTACTGCTCAAGACAATTTAAAAGAAAAGAAAGGACTGTTTGAAGAAAAAATAAATGCTTCGGAAAACTTTGCAATCACCAAAGAAGGTATTTTATTCTATTTCAATAATTATGATATTGGGC
>JAHQVQ010000374.1 GCA_019634305.1 Flammeovirgaceae bacterium
AATGGGTATAATGAGTAACTCCTTTATTTAAAGCCCAGGTTTTTACAGCTGAAGCAATAGCCTCTGCTGTGTCAATATCTATTTTTTTACCTTTTCTAATGGCATATTTTACTTTCTCATAAAAGTTAGGAGATAGCGATAATCTCATTTGTTTTAGACCATAAGCATTTTCTCCAAAATAATCAGATATCAGATTTGAGGGTGGATTGACTTCGACTTTTTGCCTTTTCTGCACTAATTCTAGGGCACTAAATCTTAATTTAGCCATATTTCACTTTTATTTTTTTGGTGTTTTTACAGAATTTTCCCCTAACTTAATTAATTTTTATCATCTCTAAAATTTGTCTTGTCTTATTTTTCTTTTTAGTTTTATATAACTATCCGATCTTCTTAAGCAAATCCAATTTACTTACTGTTGTATTTTTCTATTATCAAAAATTTCTTATATTTTTTAGGTATTTTTAGAATTAAGATTATGGAATAAACATGTTCCGCCTGTCTTTAAGATTAGAAAATTATTAGTAAATGTCGTTTTTATAAATATCATTATTTTAATAATGAAGAAGATTTATTCATTATCAATTAGTTAGTTTCGAGCAAACAAAATGGCAAATTGATATTTTTAGACCCCTTCTCTCAATTATTACCATTTAACAATTCCAAATCTTTGTCTTTATAATTTAACTAACAAAAACAATGTATTGCCTAACCGCAATGCATGTAATTATTTGATTTTTTTTACTGTAATATTTTTAGATCAGAATATCAAAAAGGATGAATCGATTTTTTCTAATTTTTATTTTTTCATTTACCCTATTAGCAGGAGTGAATGCCCAGGATGATAAATACTATCCTGATGTAGAGGATTATTTTAAAACCCAAGGTAAGGAGCATTGGCATGGCTATGGAACCAAAGGTCTGGAAGTAGGAGGAGGCGTTAGTGATCAGACACAGTTTATCTCATTTTATGGTAGCTCCTATTTAGGTATGAAAACTTATCTTAAGGTAGGAGGGATGTATGAATTTGGGGAAATTAAAGAGAGTGACTATTCAGCTGTTTACCTTGATGCTTCATTCAATGTTCAATTATTTAGGTTATGGAGGGTATTATACGTGAATCTTACAGCAGGTGGCTCAGGAGTTTACGATGATATTAAACCAGCACTACAAGAACAACTAGACCACAATTTTACCAATTTTAATGGTTGGAACTATGGTGTTTTTGGAGGAGGAGAAGCTGAAGTTTTCTTAGGGAAAAGAATTGCTGTGCTAGCATTTGCCAACCAACGCTATTATTTTAAAGAAGGTTTTGGTACCCAAAGATTTTTTATGGGTGTTGGACTAAAATATACTTTTAAGGAATAAGTGAACTTAAAAAAAACAAAGTACTGAACACTAGTATTAACTGAAACTTAATGAAAAAGATTAACCCAAAAATATTTAGTTTTTCATGCCTTTTCTGCCTAGGTTTTTTCCTTAATCTTTCCGCTCAGGAGCGCTTTACTTTAAAAGGAGAAATTAATGGGGAGGATATAGATGGCAAAACTGAAGCTAGAGTAATTGTCTGTGATAATTTCAGTGCCATAAACCTTTTGAATCATGTCTCTTATGGAAATGAACAAACAATATCATATAAAGCTGAAACAAATGCCTTAGCTAATCATTTTTTTTATCCCTCTTTAGCAGGTCATGGAAATCATTTAATTACAATAATTAATGGCCAACAGACAGTAGATTTAACTTTTGAAATTCCTGAAATTTCAGCAGGACTTTTTATTGGCATATGTAGAAATAAAAAAAGTCTTGAATTATATAAAGAAGAAGTGTATCCCAAAAATGATGGGAAAGGGAAATGGAGCTTCTTTGAAGAAAATGAAAAAGGAGATAGTGAATATGATAAGTATATAAATCAAACCACAGGAATTATCGATGTTTCCCAAATTCCTTTTGGATTTTATACCTTAAAATATGAATATGGTAGCTGTTATGATACAAGGGGAATTGAAATAACAGGGGCAGATGTTTTTGCAGGAGGCGATATTACAGTTTGTCAGGGATTTCGTGGCTTAAGTTTAAATACTTATAATAATGGTACTGAAACTCCAACAATTAATCAGGAACCGATTCCTTCAGAAAGCAATTTTAAAATAGAATGGATTCCAAAAGATAAAATTATTGCTGAGAATTTAAATGACGATTTTATCAGTTTATTAAATATTCCAGCTGGTACATATGACATTGATTTGGTGGTAACCATAATTGGTGAAACAACAAACTGCGAAGAACGAGATACCAGGACACTAATAGTTGAAAGCATTCCAGAACAACCAAGTGTTCAGGGAGGCAGTAGATGTGGTCCTGGAAAAGTTATTCTGGAAGCGAAAGGAAGTGAAGGAGCCACCAAATTTAATTGGTATACTGGAATTGAAGATAAGGAGCCTTTACCCAATAATGATGAAGGCCAGATAGGGAAGACATTTACTACATCTGAATTGCAATCTACCACCTCATATTATATTGAAGCAGTTTATGGTGAAACTTGTATTAGTGAAAGACAAGAAGTAAAAGCCTATATATTGGAACAACCAGTTTCCCCGAAATTAATTTCTTCAGTGGGAACTTGTGGTCTAGGGGGTAAAGTTGCCATTTCTACAGAAAAAGTTGATAGAGTAAAGAATAGATGGTTTTTGTTAGAAAATTTCGAGCTTGACAAACCTATCCATACAGGTTTTGATTACAACCCTGAAATTACTCAAACAACCAATTATTACGTAGTTGCTGTTATTATACATAAAATTGAAGATAAAGAGATTTTATGTTATAGTGAACCAACTAAGGTCACTGGGACTGTTTATCCAAAACCGTCTAATCCGAAAGTTTCTCAGGATAAGTTCGAAATTTGTGAAAAAGGAACTGTGAAATTCACTGCTTCAGGATTGGAAGGAGGAATATATAATTGGTATTGGGATAATAATAAGGAAAATATAGCTGCTGAAGGTAAAAGTGAATTTTCATTTGAATTCACCATTTCCTCAAATAAGAAATTATATGTGGAGGTGATTGATCCAGAAACTAAATGTGTAAGTAATTTGACTGAAGTTGCTGTGTTTGTTACTCAAAACCCTGAAACTCCAAATATTGAGGACATTTCAATTTGTGGATCTGGAATAGTTTTACTAAAACCGCTGGTTTCCGAGGAAGAAATGGAGCCAGTTTTTAGGTTTTACCTAGGAGAAGATTCTAAATATATTTTTGAAGGTTCTGAATATGGGCCTGAAATTAAGGAAACTACTAGTTTTTTGATAACCCGAATTATTGGAGAGACTTGCGAAAGTGACCCTAAGAAAATTACAATTACTATTCTTGATGAAGTACCGACTCCAATTGTAGATGGTTTTGTTAATTGTGGTCCACTTGGCAGTTATAAGTTGGAAATACAGAATCCTGTAGAGGGACTTTCATATTTGTGGTATGCGAATGAAAAGGATTCAAAAGAAATTGGCCAGGGACCTTCATTACTTGTAGAAAATATCAATGACACAAAAGTTTTTTGGGTAGAGGCTTCCAATAATAATGATTGTGTTGGGGAACGTATTCCAGTAGAAGTGACAATTCTTAAGAAACCAGATGCTCCAGAAGTAGCAGATGGAATTTCTTGTGGTCCTGGAAAAGTAACTCTTTCTATAAAAAATCCAGATGATAATTTGATATATAAATGGTTTAAATCTTTGGAGGACGAAACTCCTTTATCTACAGGGACTTCTTATTCAACAGAAGAAATAACAACAAATACCAAGTTTTATGTGATTGCCTATTCTTATTTTGGAGAAAGGGAAATTGAATGCCTGAGCGAAAGTACAGAAGTAGAAGTGCAAATATTAGAATCAGGAGAAATAGGTATTGGTGAAGATTTGCAATTATGTTATGATGCTCCAGTTTATGATCTTTTTCAGGATTTAAATATTGAAGGAGGAGCATTTTCAGGTTCCGGAGTAGAAAATGGAAACCAATTTAATCCAAAGACTACAGGGTTTGGAAAATATGAAATTTCCTTTAAATATAAATCGAATGATGGATGTTCATTTATTGGAACTCGGATTATTGAAGTTATTTATCCTTTAAATGCTTCGGAAGATCTACTTACCAAAACTGAGTTGGTTATTTGTTCTAATGAGGAGTTCATTGAATTAATGGAATTGGAAAAGAAACCAGGAGGAGAATGGAGTGGCGATGGAGTTGAAAATGGAAAGTTTTATCCTAATAAAAGTGGAGAAGGATCAGGTTCTGTAGAATATTTTTTAAAGGAAAATGGCTGCGAATACAGAACAAAGGTTACTATAAGGGTGATTGATGTTAATCTTGAATCCCCAGAACTTTCTATTAATAAGCCTCTTTTTTGTGAAGGAAATATAGTAAAAATTTCTGTCACTAATCTAAATGAATCCTTAAGGTATGTTTGGTTTAATGAAAATTCTGATTCTGTTGGAACTGGTTCCAGTTATGAGTTTACAGCTTCAGCAACTACAACGATTACTTGCGAATCAAAAAATCCCCTTGATTGTGGGTCAGATCAATCTTCAATAATTGTCAATGTGTTTTCCTTTCCAGAGGAAATTGTAGTCAGTTCTAATTCTATTTCACAGCATGAATTTATTCAGTTTTCTTTAGACAGTACTGGAAATACTACTTATTTGTGGGATTTTAAGACAGCTGAAACTTCAACCCAAAGAAGCCCAGGTTATTATTTCCATGAAGGAGGAGAGTTCAATGTGGTAGTCTATATGGAAAATTCCTTTCTTGGTTGTGAAGATTCTTTGACTACCATAATAAAGGTAGATTTAGATCAGGATGATTTTGTAACTGGTTTGGAGGAGGAAATCCCAACCGATAAAAGTGATGGATTTTCAATAACTAGTTATCCTCAACCATTCAATAATTTTATTAAACTATTTTTTAGATCAGAAAAACCTATTGATGCGGAGGTTGCTATTTTTAGTACCGATGGAAAGTTGATCGAAAACAAAAAGCTGAAACTTTTGAAAGGTGAACAGGATGTGGATTGGGAAACAAAAAAATATCCATCAGGTTTGTATCTCATCAAAATAAATTTACCTGGTTCTCAAAAAGTTATAAAAGCCCTAAAGCAATAAATTATGAAAACATATTTAATATTAATTACCCTTATTACCATATTATCTTCCTGTGATAGCAGATGGCAATTTTTAGAGGGAAATATTCCGCCTAACCTCACTTTTAAATTTGCTGATGGTCAGTTTAAGGATGGAGAAGGTAATTTTATTGTTAGTTTAACTGACACATTTAAATTAAGCAATAAATCAGAGGAAGATAATTTCGAGTTTTCGGTGAAGTATATTGATGATAACCTTCAGGAATTGTCTTACAAATTTGTATCAGGAGATGGACAAATTATTCAAAAAAATGCTTTATCCGATGAAGAAGGAGTATTGGATATATCAAAAGATGAATTAGAATTAGAGTTTGTTCCATTCGGGTTAGGAGATTATATTATTACATTTTCGGCAACAGACATTTATGGGGAGAAGTCAGAAATAATTACCTTAAACCTCCATTTATTTGATAATATGGAGCCTGTAAGCAAATTAGAGGTAAAGCATATTGGTAAAACAAATAAAAATCAATATTTACTAAATGCACATACAAGCTATGACCCTGACAGTAAATATGGAGGAGCAATTGTTCAGTATAGATTCAATATTGGAGAATACCATGTTTCTACTACTTCCCAACAAATAGATTATATTTTCCAAAATTCAGGTAAATATAAGGTGACGCTGGCAGTTATGGATAATGATGAAGTATGGTCAGAAATAACAGAATTAACCGTAGATGTAAAATAAAAAGCAATCAGATCAACAAGCAGCCTGTTTAGCAATGATTTTTTCAACAATGCCCTTCTGACAACCTATCGCATCTATGGTAATGATACTGCCCTGGCAATCTACCTGATCCAATAATTTTGGAATCGCATCAATTTCGTTGCTTTTGCTCTCTACTTGTTGTTGCCCAAAACTCAACCCAAGTTCAGCTACCCAAACATTGACCATATTCACCAAAGCCTTTTTCTTTCCCATTGGAATAGTTCTTCTCAATGCTTTCCCATCGATGGCAATATGCCTGCCTTGAAGAGATAAACCCGATAAACACGATTTAAAGCTGTCTTCCACTAACTTACTGTCTAAATTACGAATCACACGCTCCAGAGTATCTTCTGATGGAATCCACTTTTTTCCTTAATTTTACACCACATTTTATCAAATTTAATGTTGGTGCGGAAACCCTAATTCGAAAGAAGTAATTTTAAGGTTATGAATATTTTCCTATATTCACATTCTTACCAATCAAATATAATTAAAAATGGCAAAAAGTAAGTTTTTGTGGTTATTGGATAATGGGCATGGAGGTATCATCAATGGAAAATACCAGACACGAGGGAAAAGGTCTCCTAAATTAAAAAAGCCCTGGGGGCAGTTATTTGAAGGAGAATTTAACAGGGCAATTGTTAGTCGGGTGATAGAAAAGGCTTACTATTTTGGAATCAGAACGGCTAACATTTGTCCCGAAGAAGAAGATATTAGTCTTTCGAAAAGGGTTTTGAGAGCCAATGACTGGCATGAAGAGGAAAAATGTATTTTGGTAAGTGTACATGCAAATGCTGGAGGAGGTTCTGGTATAGAAGTTTTTACCACACCTGGTGAAACCAAAAGTGATAAAATAGCTACTGTTTTCATAGAAAAAATGGCAGAAGAATTTCCAGAAGCCAAATTCAGGATGGATTTGAGTGATGGTGATCCGGATAAGGAAAGTCCTTTCTTTATTATTAGGCATACACGAATGCCTGCTATTTTGGTAGAAAACTTTTTTATGGATAATGAAGAAGAATGCAAAAAATATCTTTTGACCAGAGAAGGTCGGGATAGAATAGTGGATAGTTATATTAAAGCAATGATTCAGGTTGAAAAAGG
>JAHQVQ010000375.1 GCA_019634305.1 Flammeovirgaceae bacterium
TATCAAATGTATTAATATAATTATCGAAAATCATCACAGAAAGGGAATCATCAAGTTTTGTTTGACTGTAATGGTGTTGATTTAAAATTGCTGAAACAAGGGCTGCCTCGTTGAAATGTTCCGGGGAAGGTGCCAAAACTTTCGTGGTATCCCCTGCCGATAACATACTTCCTAGTGTAGATGGTTTTACCGCTACAAATCCTAAAACCACCAAAACCGGCAATACTAATAATATTATTTTCTTCATTCTTCCTGATTATGTATTATTATTTCTGACACTTTTCAATAACCTGTCTGAAAAATAGATAGTTCAATAGTCTATTTGACCTCATTATGGTTGACCTTCTTTCTCCAATCATACAGATGCAATTTAATGATTAAAAAATTAATTCAGGAGAGCAATTACATATAATAGGCAGTTTAATTATTAAATGGCAATTATCAAGGATTAAAATTATATTTCAGCGGGAATTAGTTGTACTATTCTCTATAGGGATAACTTTAGCACGTTTAATTTTTATCCATTTGACTACAAAATACCATTTCATAAATCATCCTTGCCATTTCCAATATTGGTCTGTATAGCATTTTCATCGACCAGATTTTTCTGTTCCTTTTTATTTTCTTTAAAAAAAATAACAGCATCATCTACATCCATGAAAAACTTCTCTTTTCCAAAAGCGTCAATTAAATTATTCTGCGAAAAAATATCCCTAACTGGTCCAATAACCCCTGATAAATAGAAGTCAATTCCTGCTTTTTTAAAAGTCAATACCATGTTATTTAATTCTTGCAAGGCTGTGGTATCTATAGAATTTATAGAATCTGCATTTAGAATTATCAGTTTTAATTTACTTCCTTTCTCTATTACAAGTTCCTCAATTTTATCTTTAAAATAATTGATATTGGCAAAATACAGCTGGGCATCGAATCTAATGATAAGTATTTCATCTGGTTGAATCGCATTGGGAAATCGTTGAATATTTCTATAAAAATTAGTACCGTCAATTTTTCCCAATGATGCCATATGGGGATAAACACTGTGATAAATCACCAAACCAAGTGATAAAAATATTCCCAAAACAATTCCTTCCTGAATCCCAAATCCAATTGTTGAAACAAATGTGATTAACATCAAAACAAAATCCCTTTTGTCTATTTGCCATAGGTTTTTGATATAGTGGATATCAATTAAGCCAACTACTGCCACCATAATAATTGCTGCAAGAATTGCCTTGGGCAAATAATAAAAATAAGGGGTTAATACAAAGAGTGTCAAGGCAATAAGAGCAGCACTAAAAAAAGCAGCAAGGCTGGATTTTGCTCCTGCCTGAATATTTACAGCAGTTCTGGCGAATCCGGAAGAAACTGGAAAACTTCGAAAGAATGAGCCAATTAAATTAGCTGAACCCAATGCAATTAATTCCTGATTGGCTTGAACTTTATTTTTATTGGTAGCCATTGCCTTACTAATAGCTGTGGCCTCCATAAAACCTATCAATGCAAGGCCAAAAGCTGTTGGCAGCAGGTCTGTGACATTTTTGATTGTAAAATTTGGAATTGAAAAGCCCGGAAAGCCTTCTGGTATAGCTCCAACAATTTGTACCCCTTGCTTGTCCATTTCAAAATAGCTTACAATCAGAATCCCTAAAATCACAACAATTAAAGAAGCAGGAATTGACTTTTTCCAAAACACTAAAATTTTTATAAGTAAAATAGCAGCAACTCCTAGCAACAAGGTCAGAAAATGAATTTCCTGAATAGATTTATAAAAATCAATTATAATATGATGTAAATAAGCGTCTCTTGAGAGTGTAATTCCAGTTAAATTTCCCAACTGATTTAACCCTATGATAAAAGCAGCTGCAAAAGTAAATCCATTGATAACAGGTTTAGAAAGGAAATTGACTAAAAAACCCAATCTGAACACGCCAAAAAGCAGTTGAATTAAACCAATAAGTCCCGCCAGAATTATAGCAAACTCTATATATTTTTCACTTCCAGCTACTGCAAAAGCAGAAACGCCAGCTGCTACCAGTAAGGAATCCATGGCTACTGCCCCAATAGCCAATTGCCCAGATGTTCCTAAAATAGCATAAACGACCTGAGGTATTAATGCGGCATACAATCCATAAACGGGAGGCAATCCGGCTACAATAGCATAGGCCATTCCTTGTGGGATTAACATTACCCCAACGGTTAAACCAGCCGAAATATCACCAGATAAATTTGATTTTTCATAACCTGGTAACCATTCTAAAATAGGAAGGTATTTTTTGATATTCATCTTACCCAAATTTACCGGAACAATTGAAAAAATGAAGCAATTCCAGGATTAAAATATGGGAAAGGTTTTTGAAAATATTTTCAGAATTTGCCAAGTAAAAAGAATATTAGGATTTTACAAATTCATATACCCTCTTACACAATGAGTAATTCTATAAAGCTTTCTCAGCATCAATTTACTACTTCTCCATCAACATATCCAATAACTTCCTATCCAATTTGTGGCCATACCAGTCTTCGTAATCTACATCTTCCCTGCTTGAATCCAGAATGCCAAAACTGCCTTTGAATTCCCAAAGAGCAAAACCAATTCCATTTTCTGTCAACACATCAGTTACATCACTCAACCATGCCAGAAATACATCGTGTGGCGTTTTGTTGAAGGCTCCGCATTCCCCACAATGGACTCCCACTCCTTTCTGTACTAACTCAATCCAGGGTTTATACATTTCCTCCAACATGGCTCTACTCAGATACTGATCCCCAACCTGGCCAGGCCATTTAGGTTCTGGCAAATTACTGGAATCCTTATAAACCCAACTGGCTTTATAATGAGAAATGATAGCTGGATGATAACCCCTGCAACTTTGCCCAATGTCCAAATCCATTATTTCCGGGATTACATCTCTTCCTACATTATTGCCATCAGCAATAATCAAATGATCAGGGTTAGTACTTCTGATGGCTTCAGCAGCCATTTTTGCCATTTTCCGGTATTGGTCTCCGGGAATCGCAGTTCTTTTGGAATGCTGGTCATTCATGTCTTCCCGCACACAAGGCTCATTCAGTAAATCAAATGAAATTTTTTCTCTTGATACATTTTTAAATCTTTTTGCCCAAAATTTCCAATGGAAGGCAAAATCTTCCATTGCTTCCTCACTGGTCCAGAGATTATAGGGTTCCTGAAAGCCTGCATTTACACAAAAACCAGGCGCTCTGTGCAAATTCAAACTGACATGTAAATTGTATTTATGCGCTAGAAAAACCAATTCCTCAATTTCCTCCACTCTTTTTTTATCAATCTTTCTTATTCTGGAAGTGGTAATTGGTTTGTTTCTATCGAACTTCACATAATATGGATATGCCATAGGCAATCTCACAAAATCAAACCCCCAATCACTCATCCATTTAAAATATTCTTCTTTGGATTTCTCCCTTCCTTTATTCGGATCTGGAGAAAAGAAATCAAGGAAGTTAAATCCTTTCCATTTGGGTAATTTATTTTCGATTTTAGGATTGGGAGCAGCAAAAGCCATTTGAGAACCCACTACAATTCCTCCAGCTAAAACACTTGTTTTTTTAATAAAATCTCTTCGGTTTTGTTTTTTTTCGATTTCCATTGTTTCCTTTTTTTGCCTTTCCTAATTACCAAAAAATATGCGTGATGGAAATGATATTTAGCAGATTTAGCAAAATAAAAGGCTGAAATCGGGGGAATAATTATCTCAAAAAATCCCCCTGATTTAAGCTTTCCAAAAAAGTGACTTGCCTTTATATTTTTGCCTAGTTAGACTCTTGCATATACTGATCTACGGCCTCTCTAACAGAACCATATTGGTCTAATAATGCTTTTGCCTTTTCCTCCGAAACTGAGGTCGTCTCCATCACCATTTTAACAGCCCTGTTCACCAATTTATGATTGCTCAGTTGCATATCAACCATCTTATTCCCTCTCACTTTTCCCAACTGAATCATTACAGAAGTGGATAGCATATTGAGCACCAGTTTTTGCGCAGTTCCTGATTTCATTCTGGTACTTCCTGTCACAAACTCAGGTCCTACCACCACTTCTACAGGAAACTCCGCTGCTGCAGCTACTTTCGATCCATCATTACAAACGATACATCCAGTGAGTACACCCGCTTTTCGGGCATCATTCAAACCACCAATTACATAAGGCGTTCTGCCTGAAGCAGCAATACCTATTACAGTATCTTTTTCATCAATATCAAAAGCTTTGAGGTCTTTCCAGGCTTGCTCAAAGTCATCTTCGGCATATTCCACAGCCTTTCTGATGGCATCATCCCCCCCAGCCATAATTCCGATTACCAAACCGTGGGAAACGCCAAAAGTAGGAGGACATTCTGAGGCATCAACCACACCTAGTCTTCCGCTGGTTCCAGCTCCAATATAAAATAATCTTCCACCATCTTTCATTCTTTTCACTATCTCCACGACTAGCTTCTCAATGGAAGGAATAGCCTTTTCAACTGCTATTGGAACAGTTTTGTCTTCCTTATTAATATTCTTCAGTAACTCTGCTAATGGCATTTTCTCCAAATTATCGTATTTGGAAGAAGACTCAGTAGTACTCATTTTTTATGTGCTTTTTAAATTACAAAATTTGATCATGGTAACTATTAATTATGTGGTTAAGGTTTTTGTAGTTGTCAGGAAGTCTTATGGTAATCTATCAATCCAGTAATAGGACTTTCTGAAATATTCCCCAAAACTATCTTATTTTTCTTTGATTCGCGAACAAGAATATCCTTAAAATGAAAAGCAATGCTTCCAACAAAATGAACTGGTACGGCATCAAAGTTTTCATACTTCAAAACATTCCTTTCAAAAAAGCCTTGAAATCCTTCTTCTAATAACTTAATCATATAAGGATGATTTTTATACCGAGAAGCAAATTTGGAAAAACCAGCGAGGTATCTATTAGGATAAGGTTTTCTATAAACGGCTTCCAAAACAGTATCCTTCTTTATCTGATAAGTTTCTAGGAAAGACACATGCAATAACTCGGGAAATTCCCCCTTCAAGAAGTTACTCAAAAGCTTTATGCCGATATAGGCTCCACTTCCTTCATCTCCTAAAATGTAGCCCAAGGGTGGAACATTTTCCTGTATACTATTTCCATCAAAATAACAGGAATTCGCACCTGTTCCCAGAATACAGGCAATTCCCTTTTCATGCCCACAAGTGGACCTGGCAGCTGCAAGAAGATCATTATTTACAGCAATATCAATATTGGGAAACATTTTTTTTAAGGCTTGTTTCACCACTTGTCCTTTTTCCTCTGTGCAGCCTGCTCCATAAAAAAATATCTTTTGGATGGTAAATGCAGTTAGTTCGGGCTTCAGGTTTATTTTTAGTGTCTTTATGATACTTCCTGTATCCTGGTAATATGGATTTATTCCAGGGGTTTTGA
>JAHQVQ010000376.1 GCA_019634305.1 Flammeovirgaceae bacterium
TAAATATTATAATACTTTCCTCAAGTGTGAATCCCAAAGATCAGGATTTAGCCTTTGAAAGCCCATATATCCTTGACTTTTTTGATAAACCTTTGCTTTCAAGCCATCTTGTCCAAATAAAAAAACTCGGTATTTTTAAAAAATACTTCTCTTGAGAAAAAGTACCCTGGAAAGGAAATAAGTATTATACCTACACAACAGGACAGGTATTATCTTTTTCTGTGATAGCTTGCCACTTAAACAAATCTTACATTCATTATTTAATTGAGAAGGTGAAAGAATTTTTAGCAAAATCTTAAATATGAAAAGAAAAAAAGATAAACTGGTTGGGAAATTACCAGGAAGATTATTTTTAATTACATTTTTGTTAATTCAGACACTCATTGGAGTTAGTAAAAATCAGCAAAATAGGACTGAAAAACCTAATATCATTTTTATTCTGACAGATGATCAGCGTTGGGATGCACTAAGTTATTCCGGAAACGAAATCATTCAAACTCCTGAAATGGATAAGTTGGCCAAGGAAGGGACTTATTTCAAAAATGCGATTGTCACCTCCCCTATTTGTGCTGCAAGTAGAGCAAGTATTTTTAGTGGTTTGCATGAGCGAACACACAAATTCACTTTTCAGACAGGGCCAATAAAGAGTGAATATATGAATTCATCCTACCCAAAAGTGCTGAAAGAGGCTGGGTATTATACCGGATTTTTTGGAAAGTTTGGGGTGAATTATCCTGATAAAGAGGAAATATTTGATGAACTTGAAAGCTATGATAGAAACAATCAATTCAAAGATTACCGGGGTTATTATTATAAAAAAATCAAGGATGATACGGTACATTTAACAAGGTACACCGGGGAAAAAGCGATAGAATTTATTGAAAAGTCAAATGCTGATCAACCTTTTTGCTTATCGTTAAGTTTTAGTGCGCCACATGCCCATGATGGTGCAGAGAAACAATATTTCTGGCAGGATGAATCAGGGAAATTGTTTCAGAATACGAACATGCCTGGACCAGAGTTGGCTGATGATAAATATTTCGAACAATTGCCTCTTCCCGTTCAGGAAGGTTTTAATCGATTACGATGGACATGGAGATATGACTCGCCAGAGAAATACCAGCATAGTGTGAAAGGCTATTACCGAATGATAAAGGGAATTGACTTGGAAATTGCTAAAATCAGAAAGAAATTAACGGACAAAGGATTAGATAAAAATACAGTAATTGTATTGATGGGAGATAATGGTTATTTCCTTGGTGAAAGGCAATTGGCTGGTAAGTGGCTAATGTACGATAATTCCATTCGAGTTCCTTTGATCATTTTTGATCCCAGAGAAAAAAGTCAAAAAGATGTAGCTGATATGGCTTTAAATATTGACATACCTGTCACTATTTTAGACTTGGCCGGAGTACCACAACCAGATTCATGGCATGGAAAAAGCCTTTTGCCATTGGTAAACGGGAAGAGTAAGTCTATTGACCGGGATACTATTTTGATCGAACATCTTTGGGAATTTGAACACATTCCTCCGAGTGAAGGTGTACGAACTGCCCAATGGAAATACATGCGCTATGTAAATGATAAATCAGTACAGGAATTATATAATTTAAAGAAAGATCCTCAAGAAATAAATAACCTGGCGGAAGATGCCAAATACCAGAAAGTTTTAATTGAATTAAGAAATAAATGCGATGAATTGACTCAAAAATTTGCAGACCCTTTTTCGGGAACTCCCACTAACCTAACTGTTGAGTTAATTCGTGAGCCAGATAAAACTACTATAAATGATTCCAAACCTGAATTTGGCTGGGAAGTTCCAAAAGAAGCAGTGAACCAAAAAGCCTATCAGATTTTAGTGGCTTCAAGTTCTAATTTATTAGCGGATAATATTGCCGATATATGGAATAGTGGAAGGGTGCAAACCAGTATGTCAACTGATGTCGAATTTGGTGGTGAACCTTTGAAAGCCGATACTCAATATTTTTGGAAAGTGCGAATTTTCGATCAAGATAACCGATTGACAGAATATTCGGAACCTCAGGCTTTTAAAACGGGTGCTTATGAAGGAAATATTTCTACACATAATTTTTTCCAAGTAGAAAAAATTAAACCTGTTACTATTTCTAAAAAAGATGATGGAAGTTATTTTGTGGATTTTGGGAAAGATGCTTTTGCTACACTTAGATTAGATTATAAAACTGATAAAGCTGAAACCCTAACTATTAGACTGGGGGAAAAACTTTTGGAAGGGAATATTGATCGGAATCCTCCGGGAAATGTGCGCTATCAGGAAATTAAACTGAATGTAAATCCTGACAAGACTAATTATCAAATTGAATTAAAGGCAGATAAAAGAAACACAAAATCTGTGGCGGTTGCCTTACCCGATTCATTCCCGGTAATTTTCCCATTCCGATATTGTGAAATAGAAGGAGCAACTTCTCCAATTGAAAAAGAAGCTGTTACTCAAGTAGCTTACTTTGGCTATTTTGATTACAGTTCAAGTGACTTTGATAGCTCGGATGATATCTTAAATCAGGTTTGGGAGCTTTGTAAATATTCAATAAAAGCCACCACTTTTGCTGGTTATTATGTAGATGGAGATAGGGAACGCATTCCTTATGAAGCGGATGCCTATCTCAATCAATTGAGCCATTATACCGTGGATAATGAATATGCAATAGCCAGAAATACCATTGAATATTTCATGGATTATCCCACCTGGCCAACCGAATGGCAATTGCATATGGTATTGTTATTTTATCAGGACTATATGTATACAGGAAATACAGAACTGATTGAAAAGTATTATGAACCTTTGAAACACAAAACCTTGATGGCTTTGGAAGATGAGGAGGGATTCATCAGTACCCATTCCCCAAAATTGAATGGAAACCTAATGGCTGATTTGGGTTTTGCCGATACTACACAAAGATTAAGGGATATAGTGGACTGGCCACCAGCACAGAAAGATACTGGTTGGAAACTGGCTACTCCGGAAGGGGAAAGAGATGGTTTTGTTTTTAAGCCAATTAATACGGTAATTAATAGTTTTTATTATCAAAATATGAAAATCATGGCAGAATTTGCTAGGGTTTTGAACAAATCTGAGGAAGAGCTTGATTTCAAATTAAGAGCTGCAAAAGTGAAAAAAGCGATTAATGACAAATTATATAATAAAAAAGGTGGCTACTACAGAGATGGTATTGGGACAGATCATGGTGCAGTACATTCTAATATGATGCCTTTGGCTTTTGATATTGTGCCTGAATCCAGAAAGGAACAAGTGGCAGCCTACCTCAAAACCAGAGGAATGGGATGTAGTGTGTATGGTGCTCAATTTCTGATGGAAGCACTTTATAATGCTGGTGCTTCAGAGTATGCGCTGGAGTTAATGACAGCTACGCATGACAGAAGTTGGTACAATATGATTAAAATTGGCTCTACTATTTCTTTGGAAGCCTGGGACATGAAGTATAAACCCAATGCGGACTGGAATCATGCGTGGGGAGCAGCTCCGGCTAATATTATTCCCAGAGGATTATGGGGAATTCAGCCTTTAACTCCGGGCTTTGGGAAAGTAATTGTAAAACCTCAAATGGGTAGTCTGAAAAATACCACTATCACCTACCCCACTCCACTGGGTCAGATAAAAGGTGAATTTAAAAAGGTTACAAACAGACTTTCCAGATACACTATAATATTACCAGCCAATATGGTTGGGGAATTTAGTATGAATTTTTCTGCAAACCATGCAATAAGTTTGAATGGTAAAATGGTAAACCTTGCTTTTGGAACTATTCGCTTGCAACCAGGGGAAAATGAAATTGAAATTAAAGTAAATTCCTTTTAAGGAAATTTAGTAATATCTTGATAAGAAAGTATTCAGGATACTTTCTTATCAGCACTTTTTACGGACTACTTATTTTTAAGGGTATTTTTTGTCTAAACTAAAAAACGATGTTTCACTCCAACTCCTTTAAGGGACTTCTTGTTTCCCTTTTCTTGCTAAATTTATTTGCTTGTAATCCTACTCCAACAGCCAAAATTGATGGAGAACTCAAAAAATGGCATCGAATAACCCTGATTTTTGAAGGACCTGAATCAAGCGAAATAGCTGAGGTAAATCCATTTTTAAACTACCGGCTCGATGTCACTTTTACCAATGGGAAAGAGAGATTTGTAGTACCCGGATTTTTTGCAGTTGATGGCAACGCAGCGGAAACCAGTGCTGAAAAAGGAAATAAATGGATGGTCAGGTTTACGCCTAACCAGACCGGAGAATGGAATTATCAGGTTTCGTTTAAGCAGGGAGATAAAATCGCTATTGCTAATGATATTTCCCAGGCTCAAAGCGGAGAATACATGGATGGAGCAAATGGGAAATTCAACATTGCTCCCAATGATAAAACAGGAATTGATAATCGTGCAAAAGGAAGGTTAAATTATGTAGGAGAACCTTATTTAAAATTTGAAGAATCCGGAAAATATTTCATTAAACTAGGGGTGGATGCTCCTGAAAATTTATTCGCTTATACAGATTTTGATGCATCTACCAATGTATTTGGCTTTCAGAAAAAATGGGAAGCACATGGGAAAGATTATGAAAGCTCAGCGGAACCATTTACCTGGCAGGGAGGAAAAGGGAAAAACCTATTAGGGGCAATCAATTACCTGGCTTCCGAAGAATTAAATGTCTTTTCATTTCTCACTTTCAATGTGGATGGAGATGATCGAAATATTTTTCCCTATTTGTTAAAAGTTTCAGCATCTGAATATAAAGAATATGCTGATGTAAAAAACAACAAGAATGCCTGGGATTCCCTATTTCATAAAACCCGACTAGATGTTTCCAAATTGGAACAATGGGAAAGAATATTTGAATACGCGGAGACTAAAGGCATGTTTTTACATTTTAAAACACATGAAACAGAAACAGATCATCTGATGGACAAAGGTGTTTTTGGAACTGAAGGTAAATTATACTACCGGGAATTAATTGCCCGGTTTGGTCACCATCTTTCAATGAACTGGAATTTGGGTGAGGAAAATAATCAACCAATTGAAGAGGTGTTAAAAGTAGCTAATTATGTATACAATCTCGATCCTTATAAACATCATTTGGTTATTCATACTTTTCCCAATCAGGATGATCGATATGCCGAATTGATCGGAGATCAATCTCCCCTAACCGGAGCTTCTTTACAACTCAGCGAAGTAGAATTTGAAGATGTTCACCCAAGGGTTTTGAAATGGAAGAGAAAATCAGACGAAACTGGTAAAAGATGGGCATTGGCTGTTGATGAGCCTGGTAAAGCGAATGTAGCATTGCTTCCGGATGCAGAGGATATGGAACATAATTTTGCTCGAGCCAATGCCATGTATGGAACTTTAATGGCTGGAGGTTATGGCGTAGAGTGGTATTTTGGATACGCCAGTCCACATTCTGATTTAACTTGTGAGGATTTCCGAAGTCGGGATTTATTTTGGGACCAGAATAGATTCGCACTGCAATTTTTTGAAAATCATCTTCCTTTTTGGGAAATGGAGCCAGCTGATGATTATACTTCAGATACCTTATCCTTTTGTTTGGCAAAAGAGAATGAAGTTTATGCTATATTTCTTCCAGCACAACTTGAAACAACTGAATTAAACTTTGGAGATACACAGGATGAATTTTCTGTTCAATGGTATAATCCCAGAGCAGGTGGAAATATGGTTTCCGGATCAATTGAATCTGTAAAGGCAAATGGACCAACTTCCATTGGTTTACCTCCTGAGGATAAAGACAAAGACTGGCTGGTTTTGGTGAAGAAAAAGTGATGTAAACCAGAGATATTGTTGAAATAAATAGAAGTAGGTTGAAATGTATTTTCTGGCTTAAGTTTGTAACTTCCAGGAATTATTGGTAAGGATTAAGTAGTCACTTTGCATATTCTTAAGCCAGATGAGATAGAAAGAAATAGCAGCTTTTAGTCTATTCTATTTCTATCGTATTTCAATTTGTTTCCATGTATTTCTAATATCACCCTTAAATCCAACTTCTAGCTTCAAGCATTTAATCTCTAATCAATGAAAAAATCACTCGCTTTTAAGATGAAACTTCATGAAGGCATGAAGGAAGAATATGAAAAAAGACATAATGAAATTTGGCCGGAATTACGAAATCTTCTACAGGCTAATGGAGTGGAAGAATACCATATTTTCCTGGATGAAGAAACGAATATTCTTTTTGCCTTCCAGACCATTTCCGGAGAAAACAATTCCCAAGATTTAGGCAACACCGAAATCGTAAAAAAATGGTGGGCTTTTATGAAAGATATTATGGAAACCAATCCCGATGATTCTCCAGTTTCATTGGAATTGGAAAAGGTTTTCTCTTTATAATTATTCCCCCAAAATGTTTACTGCTAAAATTGAAAATGAAATTATTGGTTTTAAGTATAATTTTTACTGCCCCAATAATATTAAAGATCATCTTCATTAGGAGAAATTCAGTACACTTTTTGGATTGCTTTTCAAGCTAATAATCAGTCCCATTTCAAATATTTCTGCCAATTATGTTGTTCTTTGAAACCCAGGACTTCACGAATTTTACGATTTGAAAACAATGCCTCATGCTCCTCCAATTCCCGAGTAATTGGCACATTTGGGAAAAACTTTTCTGCTAATTCTTTGCTTGGTATAACCGCACCATTATCATCGTTTCCTGCATTGAAAACCTGATAACCAAGGTCATCTTTTTCCAAACATAAATCTACAATCTGTCCTAAGTCACGGGCATCAATATAACAGAATGCATTCCTTCTACGTACTTCAGGGTTTTTGAAATAATTTGGAAACAGTTCAGTATATTCGTGAGGCTCAATCACATTTCCAATTCGCAGAGCATAAATATCAAAACCTGTCCGTCTTTGAAAGCTACGTGCTGTTTTCTCATTTACAACTTTTGATAGTCCATAACTATCCATAGGATCTACATCATAATCTTCTTCCAAAGGCAATACACCCGGATTGGTTTCACCATCTGAAAAACAGATGCCATAAGTGGTTTCTGATGAAGCAATAATAATTTTTTTAATTCCAAGCTTAACAGCTGCTTCAATTACATTGTAGGTACCCATCGTGTTGACCCGAAAAGTTTCATTATCAGGATTGATTAGAATCCTGGGCACCGCAGCAAAATGTACTACAGCATCAAATTTTGGTACGCCATTACCAGATTCCAGTTCATCTAGTCCGGCATATGAACTCATGGCATTAAACATTTGTCCGGAATCCGTAATGTCTGCTACCAGATTATCTACTTTGGGGTGATCCAAAGGCACCAGGTCTACATTCATTACTCTATGTCCTTGGTCTAGAAGGTAAGGGATCACATGCTTTCCTGCTTTTCCTGATCCTCCTGTAAAAAATATTCGCTTTTTAGTCATGTATTCTTCTTATTTAATAAGGATTTTATTAGTGGTCACTAATTTAGGAATAAAAACATATTATATTTTGGGATTGTAAAAAATTTGAACTATTTGTGTTAACCTTTTGATACTTGTTTTATGTCAGGTCTTGATTTAGCGATAAACCAATATCTCAAGGCGAACTTGACACTAAGAAAGAACCTCAGCTTGTTTCAAAATTTCCATGAGAATTATAACCTTTGTCTTTTTTCTTTGGGAATTATTTAATTTACAACAAACCTAACAATCACCTCATTATCTAAAATTATATTTATAGACCAAATGAATTTTATACTAAAAGTAAAAAGAGAAAGCAAAATTTCTGCTTCCTCCTTAAACTTCATAACTGTAAAAAATGAGATAATTATCCACCCGAATAGCTTGAGTTTAAATCCAACTCTCTCTGTGGAATAGGCCAAACCAAAGAACGTGTATTATAGGGTTCAGCTGAAATATTTCTGTCTCCAGGAGGAATATCCAGTTTGGCTGCTCTTAGATAATCAGTTCTATCGCCTTCAAAAGCCATCTCTTTAATTCTTTCATTATGAATATCCTGTTCAGTAATAGTTCCCGATAAATCGCCTATTCCGGCCCTATTCCTCACCGCATTCAAATCGCTTGTTGCTCCTTGAATATTCCCTGCTCTAAACCTTAAAAGAGATCTTGTTAGGTAGAATTCAGCCAGTCTTAGAATCGGAATGTTAGTCTTCACGCCTCTCGCTTTTCCCCTATAGTACTTATCACACCATACCATAGGCGAGGTTACCTGGGAATGAATTGTTTCATCAATAGAGGGATCAGCATCAGGATCAGGGTTATAACCATTCAATTTTCTATAAACCTGACCTAATCTTTTATCCTGAAGAGCTTCGGGAGTAAGAGTATAATTTCCATTTTCAGGATCTTCCATCCAGCCAATTTGTTTTAAAACAGTATAACTAAAGGTGAATTGATTCCATGTAATTCTAAAATACCCATCTGGCCATGCTAATCCACCATTGGTAGCATTATATGATTGGAGTGTCATACTAGTGAGTTCTCGTGCATTTCCATTACGAATCGGATCAGCATAATAGGCATACCAAATTACCTCTTTACCCCTTGTTTCATCGTCACGATTAAATGCTTCTATTGGATCCTCTGATAAATTATAATCTCCACCATTCTGATCAATAAGGAAATCTAATTCTGTTAGGGCTTCATTATCTTTTCCCATAGCAAAATAGACCCTGGCCAAAAGTGCAGCAGCAGCAAACTTGTTGGCTCTTCCTTCCGCATAAGAAGAATGATGCAAGGAAGGATCAAACCTTTCTGGTAAAAGTGATTTGGCTTTTATAAAATCCTCGATCATTAGGTCATAAATTTGCTGTGTAGTTCCAATTTCAGGACTTTTTGCTCCTGTCAGGTTATCATCAAAAGTAGTTCTTAGTGGAATTCTTTTTTCAGAATTATTATCTCCTCCTGGTTCGTAAGCAGGGAGTACAACTGTAGACATCATGTAATAAGCATAACCTCTCAAAAAATATAATTCCCCTTCTACCCTTCTAAGATTATTCTTAATGTCACTTTCTCCTAAATTAGGATATGGATTTCCATCATTGTCATCGAGATAATCAAGCCCGGAATTGGCTATTGTTATCATTCTAAAGGCATTTCTAAAAGTATTGATGGATTTATCAATATCTATATCTGAGGTCCTATTGTACATTTCCGAAAAAGGAATATTTGCAGATGTCCCTTCCAATAACTGAACGATATCAGACTGACAGGTTTTCAAAAGTCTTGGACCACCTACCATATTATCCCATGATCCTCTATTAAGGCCAGCCCAATAAGCACCAGCAGCAGATTTTTCAAATTCCGCAAGATTAATCCATGGGTTCTCCGGAGGGTTAGTAGGCTCAAAAAACTTTTCATGATCACAAGAAAATAACAAGAAGAAAAAAGCACTAAAAAGGATATATTTATTAAGATGTTTCATAATTCTATATTTTAAATGATCAGGGATTAAAATTTGGCATTAACTCCAACACTATAAATTTTTAAATGTGGTAATGGAGGTAAATAAACCATTCCTGGAGAAAGATTAAGATTCCCTCTATTGGTGACAATCACCTCGGGATCCCATCCTTTAAAGTTTGTGAAAGTCAATAAATTGGCCGCAGAAACATAGACCCTGAGGTGTTGCATATGTATTTTTGTAGCCATTAATTTAGAAAATGAATATCCAAGGGTTAGGTTTTTTAATCTTATGAAATTGGCTTTTTCTAAAAATCTGTCATGAAAAAATGTCTCATTGTTATAATTACCTGGTGCTTCTATCCATTCGCCATTTTCAGAATCCCAATCCCAATTATAGGCCATATCCCATCGAAGTTCCGGAAATGGGGCATTTGTATTATCTGCACGCCAGGTATTTCCAATTAATTCTTCCTTCAACATCCTATTTCCCCTGGCAGCATAATGAGATCTTTGGTTGGTATAATCATATACCTCATTACCTCCCATGAAAGTGAAAAATACGTTCAAGTCAAATCCCTTATATTCAAAAGTATTATTGAAGCCTCCGTAATAGGTAGGTAAACCTGTTTGGTCTTCATGTATCACTCTATGATCTCGGACATTAGTTAAAGTAGCAGGAATAATATTCCCAGTTTTAACGGTTTGTCCGGTTTCCAGATAAAGATCCCTATCAATTTCGTATATCATTTCTACACCTTTTTCCTGGTCAATTCCAGCATATTCTGCTAGAAAATAAGCTCCAAGTTTTCCTCCTGTACGGGTGATAGTATTATCAGCAATTATCCCCTGACCATTTTTATCAACATCCTCAGTCAGATTTTTCACTTCAGTGGCATTGGAGGTGATATTAAAATTAGTGGTCCATTTAAAATCATTTGAATGAATATTTACAGAAGTAAAATTAAATTCCATTCCTGAGTTTTTCATTCTTCCTGCATTAGCCCAAATTATAGGATTACTATTGTCTAGTGTAATGGATAATGGTAAAGGAACCTGTAATAGCATATCTTCTACATCCTGGTTGTAATAGGCCACAGAACCATTCAGTCTTCCTCCAAACATTTCGAAATCGATTCCTACATCATAGCTATTGGTTGTTTCCCAGGTAAGATCAGAAGCCCCAAGGTTGGTAATGGAAGTCCCTCCATTCAGAAGTTCCTGAGAGAGATATCTTCTATCATTTCTAAAGGTGGTAGTAAATCGATTATTACCAATATTTTGATTACCTGTTTGTCCAAAACTTCCTCTAATTTTCAGCATATCAAAAAAAGAGGTATTAAAAAATTCCTCTTCAGAAATTATCCAACCAGCCGATAGAGCACTAAAATTAGCCCATCTGGAATCTTTAGAAAATGCCGAGGAACCATCTCTTCTAAAGCTGACTCCTACAAGGTATTTATCCTTAAATTTAAAATCGCCCCTCCCAAAGAAAGACCTAAGTGCACGCTCATTTTCCAATCCGGCATACATGCCAATAAAATTATTTGGATTCCCTAATTGTTGATAGGTACTTGGTAGGTCTTCACCTTGCATAAACCTCCTGTATTGATTGGTTTCCTGAGATTCCGTACCCACAACTACATTTACACCTATGTCTCCAAATGTTTGATTATATGTCCCGTAAAAGTTATAATTAAGGCTTCTATAGGTAACTGCCTGATCTGTTGCACTTGAACCATTTTCCCTTAAAAATTCACTTACCCAAAAAATACTATTATTCTGGATGAAATCTGCAGACAATTCTGTTCTTAGGGATAATCCTTTCACCCATGGTAAAGCATAATCTAAATAGAAATTACCTAATACTCTATACTGATTTACTTCATCAAATAACAGGCTTTCATCAATATTGGCAGTTAGGTTATTACCTGAAAGCGGATTCCAATAACCACTCTGATGATCCGCATTATAAATTGGATACCAGGTTAGGGCATTTGAATTGGCTTGAGCAAAGCCTCCTCTTCTTCCTCCCCCATCACCTTGTAATCCTCCTCCTCCGTCAGATTTTACTCTATCGTTTTTAGTATAAGAAAAATTTAACCTGATACCTGCCTTTAAGTTATTCAGGATATTGATGTCACTATTTGTTCTAAGTGAAAATCGCTGAAATCTGTTGGTTTTCAGTACACCTTCATCATCTCTATAATTGGCAGAGATGAAGTAATTTGCCTTTTCAGTTGAGTTATGCAACGCCAGATTCAGTTCCTGAAATTTGCCTTTTTGTAGAATTTCATCAAACCAATTGGTGTTGGTATTCATTGCATCCTCTCTAGAAATAGTCGCCACTGGATTATCAATAAACAAGTTGGTATTGAAACTAGGGTCGTAAGGAGTTAGTCCTGAGTTTGCACGAGTTTCGTCTAAAAGCTGGAAAAAACCTGCTGTTTCTGCATAATCCATTTTATCTGGAGACTTTATAATATCAGTAACCCCCGTATTAAAGGTGAAATCAAACCCACCTGATTGTCCTTTCCCTGATTTGGTAGTTATTATTACTACTCCATTTGATCCTCTAGAACCATAAATGGCTGTAGCTGCAGCATCTTTTAGTACCTCTATGGATTCAATATCATTAGGATTAATCGTAGACAATGGACTTTGTGGAGTGGTAGATTCTGTCCGCTCAAGACCATTTAATCCTGAGTAAATAGGCATCCCGTCTACAATATATAATGGATCAGTTCCTGCCGAAATTGAATTAGTACCACGAACTAAGATTCTAACCGGAGCACCAGGAACACCGCCAGTACCTACAGCCTGAACACCAGGAGCCAGTCCTTGTAAGCCAGCATCTAATGAACTTACAGGTACTCTGGTTATTTCTTCAGCGGAAACTGAGGCAACAGAACCTATAACATCCCTTTTTTTCTGAGTTCCATAACCAACCACAACCACTTCATCCAGTTGTTCCAAATCAGGAGCAAGTTTAATATCAATTATTGTCTGTTTACCTATTTCCACCTCCTGTGTAATGAAGCCAATATAACTGTATTGTAAAATAGAGCCTGAACTAACATCAAGTTTATATTTCCCTGAAACATCTGAAGTTGTTCCTGTTGTTGTTCCTTTTATCAGAATACTAACTCCAGGTAAAATCTCACCTTCTATTGAGGTAACCATTCCAGTAATAGTATTTTGTAATACTTCCTCAAGTTCAATTACATTTGAGGAAAAATCAGGATTGGTTTCAATTTCCGAAACAAAAATATTTTCATTGATTCTTTTAAATTTCAGTTTGGTTTCTTTCGAGATAACACGTAGTAAATCAGCCAAAAAACCATTTTCCTGATTTATGGTTATCCTTTTATTAAAAAGAATATTTTCATGATAAAGAAAACTAAACCTTGTTTTCTTTTCAATTTCTGAAAATGCTTTTTCAACCTTTTTATTTTGAATATTTACGGTTAGAAAAACATCCTCCATATTCTCCTTTTGGCCATTTCCATCCTTAGCTATAAGCATACTTACTAATAGGTTTTGCAGGAATATCCCAAATAAGGCATACCTTGACATAATTAAAATTTGTCGTATTAATTTCAATTTCATATTTTTAATATGTTTTGTGATAAAAAAAATTCTACAAGACAGTCTGCTGGTTTCCTCCTTTAAGCGCGCCAACGATTTTTAGGAAAAATCTGCAAGGTTTTAAGCCAGTTTGCTTTTTGCAACTGGCTTTTTTTAACTGGTATTAATCCCTTTTTTCATAGCCTTATTCATTCTTTATTGTAACTACTTTATTATTTAAACCCAGAGGTAGAGCTCATCCCCTGTAATACCTCCAAAAGACTTTTTCCCTGGAATGTGCTACTGAAACCTGTTTCATTGTTAGGTCTGCCTTCAATAATAAATTGACCCCCATACCAATTTTGGAGTTTTGAAACTACTTTATTAAATGAGGCTTTTTGAAAGACAATTTTATCATCTTTCCATCCTACTATTTCATCCAAATCAAAAGTATCCTTATTCAGTTTATTTATTGATTTACTATAGGTTAGCATTTCATTTGGACTAAGAATAATAGAATATGCAGCCTCATTGTTTACTATGTTACTATGTGCTTCAACTTTACCTCCTCCCAAGGCCACTTGAATTTTGGCTTCATCCAAAAATGACCTAACATTGAATGATGTTCCCAAAACTTTAATTTGCATATCATCAGTATGAATAATAAAAGGACGCCTTGAATCTTTTTTTACCTGAAAATATGCCTCTCCTTCTAGAAAAACCTCACGAGTATTTTGTAGGAATCTTTCAGGAGCTTTTAATTTGGTATTTGAATTTAAACTGACTGTTGTTCCATCACTAAGTTTAATAGTGGATTTCATTCCCGGTGAAGTTTCTCTCAAAACATATACTGATTTAGTTAGGTCCTGACTTTCTGGTGACTTTAAAATGAAATATGTAAACGTAACTGCCATTAAAAATAAAGCGATTGAGGTTGCCCATTTTATAAGATAATACTTTGAACTTTCGGCAGGTTTTAGTTCAAGATCAAATTCTTCTGCTTTTCTTAAAATATGTTCAAGGGAATCATTTAGTTCAGTTTGATATATTTTAGCCTCCCTATATTTAATGCTCAACAAGAGCTCTTTTGCTTTTTCAATTTCCTTTTCAGGATTATCTTCCATCCATGATTTCCAAAATAAATCTGATTCCATGGTTGGTTTTTTTACCCAATCCACAAAAAATTTATCTTTTAAAAAATCATACAAGCTGTAATCTTTATATTTCATCTTCGCTTAAGCCACAGGCTTATTTTTACTAAAATCAATGGGTGGGCTGAACTATTTTTACGTTTTTTCCACCATATTTAAAGCATAATTAAATTAATACTTTACTATTGAAAGAACCTAAACTTCAAAATGCCGACATATTTTTATAACTCATTGATTATCAATATTTATGTTTATTACAAAAAATAAAGTAGGTGAACAAGTAGGTAAAATATTATTGGAATTGAAATTAATTCTGGATCATTTTAAGGGAATCAATTCCTCTATAAATTAAAGTTCGGGCAGATTTCACTTTTCCAGTGCCCATGATCGTTGCAATTTCTTTGTAAGAAAAATTTTCATAAAAATAATAGTAGAGTGCTTCTTTCTGACGAGAAGGTAACCTATTCATTCCTCTCTCAAGCTTAGTTTTCCATAACAAATCATCCTCCTCCTTAATTAAAATATTCTCTACACTAATATCTACCTTAAACTCATATTTTTGTTCCTGACCGTTAGAAAAAATTGAAGTGATTTTACTTTGTAAAGATTTTGAAATTCTTCTCCTTAGGGATCGATATAAATAGAATTTAATAGAATCGGTGCTATTCGGGCTATCCCTTTTTTTATAAATATCAAAAAAAAGTTCTTGAAGTCTATCTTTTATTTGGGCTCTATCCTTGGTGAATTGAAAGACATAATTGAATAAAATTTGGAAATATTCTTGGTAAATAAATATAAATGCCTGTTTGCTTCCTCCTCGAAATTTATCCCAAACCTCTTTTTCACTTTTTGATTTGAAATAGGAAATAAATTTCCGATTATCTTTTTTCTCAAACTGAATTTCGGGTTCAACTGTATCGCATACATTTAATCTATTTTCCATACATAAGGAAGATTTTTTTAACAACAAAGGGTTTGAAAAATTAGACTAAGAAACCTAATTTTCCATGAATTTTTATTTGTTGTGGGCTAGCTTATTTTGTTGAGTTATAGGACGAATTTCAAAGAGTGAATAGATGGATTTATTCCAAAGTCTTTAGTTGATCACTATAACCATTGGCTGCGAGTTTCTTATAGTTCTACTCTGGAAAATAAATACTTTCCATACCAACTTCCTTAAAAAATATCACAACCAGTTTAATTTTAAATTGGGTAAGTCAATTTAAATAAAATAGATTACTTTTCCAAAATTTTTTCATACTGTAATGTGAATTATTGGGATTATATTGTTCAAAAATCCAATCAATAAAATTTAGCAATTGTTAAAGGTATGCAATTTTGCCAAAAATAATTGGAAATTGAGAAATTGGCTCTCAGTATAATTTAGCGCATGTGCTAAATTTCACAAAAAGAGTCAATTTTTTAAAAAGGTTAGTTTGATGATTTTCTTATAAAACTAAGAGAAAAATAAATTACTAATCAAAAAAGATTGGATATTACTCCAATCTTTTTTTCAACAGTTACCACCCCATTCTTTTTCTTAAAGATGTAATATGGGCAATATGGTGTTTCCCATGCCAAGCATATAAACCCAGATTATAATCAAGGCTTACTGTCCCATTTTCAGGATGATAAAATCTTTTTTTGAATTCTTCATCACTCAGAGAATGTAACATTATCACCCACCTTTGATGAAGACATTCCAATAGTTTTAAAGAAATTTCCAGAGGAGTTTCCTCATAATCAGTCAAATTTGCCCAGGCAGCTTCATTATAATCCTTAATTTTCGGGCAGTCTTCTGTTAGTGCCAATTTGAATCTTGCAAAACTATTGAGATGGCTATCAGGTAGGTGATGAACTACCTGTCGAACACTCCACCCTCCAATTCGATAAGGTGTATCAAGCTGTTTTTCAGATAATCCGGCTACTGCTTCATATAATTTTTGGGGAGCCTCTTCAATTTCTGCAATTAATGCTTGTCTTTCTTCAGTACTAAATCCTCCTGTATATTCGTACTTTCCAATTGGGTATTTCAGATTGTCTTCCATTTTTGTCATGCTTTTTTACAAGAATACAAGATTTTTTGATTCATGTAAAACGAAAAGTTTTCATCACTATCATTAGATAATTTCATGTTGAAAAATGGACTATTATTGAATTCCCTTTGTTACTTTGGCAATATTGTTCCAAAGGCTATTACTTCAGAAATTATTCATTTGAAAAAACATGGAAATCAGACATTTAAAACTAATCAAAGCAGTGGTAGAAGAAGGAGGTATCACCAATGCCACCGAAATACTACACCTAACCCAGTCTGCCATAAGCCATCAATTGAAAGAAGCCGAATCCCAATTGGGGACTCCTGTTTTTTACAGAATTAATAAAAAATTGGTTCTTACTCCAGCAGGTGAGAAAATGCTTGAAGCCTCCAAATTGATATTAAGTGAACTGAAAAAAGTTCGCTCCGAAGTAAAGGCACTGACAACCGGAGAATTAGGAAGTCTGTCCATTAGCCCCGAATGTTATACTTGTTACCACTGGCTGCCTCCATTGCTTAAAAGGTTTAACCTTGATTTCCCCAATATTGAGGTGAATGTGATGTTCGAATTTACCAAAGACCCTATTGAGCAATTGATTACAGGAAAATTGGATCTGGCAATAACCAGCCATCCTATGGAAAATGATAAAATTGAATATATAGAATTATTTTGTGATGAACTTCTGGCAGTAGTGGGGGAAAATCATCCATGGAATGACCTTGATTTTGTGACTGCTGAAGACTTTATTGATACAAACCTGATCATTCATTCCTTACCTATCGAATCTGTTACAGTATTTCAGAAAGTCCTTTCAAAAGCTGGAATTCTACCTAAAAAAATCACCCCTATTCCACTTACTGAAGCCACAATTGAAATGATAAAAGCTGAAATGGGTATTTCAGTCATGCCTAAGTGGACGCTCAAACCCTATTTAGCCCAAAGTGCAATCAATACCATAAAAGTAACTCCTGAAGGCTTACATCGTAATTGGTATGTTGCCAGGTTAAAAGATCGAAATTTCCCATCCTATTTCGATTGTTTTATAAGTTTTCTACGACAGGAAATTCAATTTTAAACTTATGGCTATTATTTCTGAGGAACTATTTGCCCAATTTCAAGTCTTTGTGTTAAAGGAGGAAATTCTAATAGTTACTAAAAAAAATCTTTTGATTGTATATAAAATTCCCCATGTATCCACACTTTGTCCTATAGTTAGCAAATTCATGTAATTGTTAACTTTCAGGTTATCAGAAAGTTATAAAGATTTTAGTTTCTGGTATTAAATTCTTATTAAAAGGTAATATCTAACCTTGATTTTTTAATCAAATAGACCAAGTTAGGCAATTTCCCGGTTGGAATTTATTTACCAACCGGGAATTCTTTAAAACAACATGATCTAACCATAAACTATTTAGCCATGAAAAAACACATGCTATTATTTTTTAGCCTTATCGCTATTATCAATATTTTCCATTTCATGTCCCAAAAATCGAACGAAGAAGAATTGGTAACTGATGAAATGGGAATGGAGATAAAACTTAATTCAGTAAAACAACAAAAACCTTCACTCAATCTTTTCACTAAAACCTTACTTTCTTCCAGGTAAGTATATTTAATTCTGCACATCTATTTAATATTGA
>JAHQVQ010000377.1 GCA_019634305.1 Flammeovirgaceae bacterium
AATTATTCTCAATAATATAAGTTTCAGCCGTTGATTCAAGTATAAAATTGAAGATAAAAAGGTCTTATTATATTAATTATTCCAATAAAAACTGTAAAAATTATGAAGGATACAAGTTAGATTTAGAATAGAAATATGTACAAAAAAAGGGGGTCTCTTGGTCTTGAAAACTTTGGCGAGTCGGACAATAACCAGAGAAACCCCATCACTAATTAAATCAGGTTTAATTCAAAACCCAATACAAAAATATGAAATCGAAAATAATACCACTAATAAAAATGCTATCAAAATTGACTATTTATGGCATAATTGTTCAAAGCTTGTTCTTAACCGGACTTTTAGCAGAAGATAGCAATGCCCAGGTTGATAATGTTAAGGATGTATATCTAAAAGTAAATTTGAATGATAAAACACTCGGGGAAGCATTAACCTTAATTGAATTTAGTACAGGTTATAGGTTTACCTATGACAAACAAAAAGTTAATCTAAACAGAAAGATAAATATTAAGGCTTCTTATCAATCAGTTTATGATTTGCTTGTTTCCATTTCCAAGAATGCAGACGTTCGTTTTAGGCAGTATAATGAAAATATAAGTGTTACATCTTATGTTGACAAAAATTTTCACAATAAAGCTGTTGATGTAGCTCAGGAATTTACAATTGCGGGGAAAGTTACTTCATATGAAGAAAATGAACCTTTACCAGGAGTAAGTATTTTGATAAAAGGAACTTCAACTGGAACAACTACTGATTTGAATGGACAATATAAATTATTAGTTCCAGAAAACGCTACATTACAATTTAGTTATATTGGTTTTGAAACCCAAGAAGTTACAATTGAAAACCAAACAGAACTCAATATTGAACTCAAAGCAGATCACGAGCAACTTGAAGAAGTTGTAGTAGTTGGATATGGAACTCAAAAAAGAAGTGATATTACAGGGGCAGTTGGGGTTGTCAATTCGAAAGAATTTGAAGATGAACCTATTATACAAGTTGGACAAGCGATCCAGGGAAAAGTAGCCGGTGTTTTTGTAGCACAAAATTCTGGAGCACCAGGGTCAGCACTTTTGGTAAGGGTAAGAGGAACAGGTACAGTAAACAATGCAGATCCCTTATATGTTGTGGATGGTAATCCTAATGTCGATCCTATTGATTTAGTCCCAGAACAAATTGAAAGTATACAAGTACTTAAAAGTGCAAGTGCTGCTGCTATTTACGGGGCACAAGGAGCAAATGGAGTAATTCTAATTACAACTAAACAAGGTAAGGCAGGGAAATCAAAATTGAATATTAACTTTTCCCAGGGTTGGCAACAAATCCAAAAGCATCTGCCTATGGCCAATGCCACTCAATATGCAACCTTGTATAATGAAGGTTTAATCAATGCAGGAGATGCTCCTATTTATAATGATCCAGGATCGTTGGGTGTTGGAACAGATTGGCAAAAAGAGATGTTTCAGGTTGCACCAATGACCTCCCTTTCAGTTTCGGCAAGTGGTGGAAGTGAATCAAGCAAATATTTTTTCTCTACTGGTTATACAAACCAGGAAGGAATTTTGGTGGGTTCCTCCTTTGATAGGACAAATTTAAGGATTAATTCATCTCATAAAATTTCTCCAGCAATTAAAGTAGGACAAAATTTATCTGCAAGTATATCTAATACAGAGAGTATTGAAGAGTTTTATTTTGCTGGAGTACTTGCTCGAACTTTAACTGCAAACCCAGAAATTGTTCCAAGGAATCCAGATGGAACTTTCGGGTATTCTACCACCTCGTTAAACTCGGTTAATCCATTAGCATATGTAACCTTTAATGAAGATGATACCAGAAGGACTACCCTTAATGGAAATGTATATGCTGATATTACTTTCTTAAAAGATTTTGTTTTCAGGTCTGCTTATAACTTTAATATTACTTACTCTGAAAATATAGATTTTGTCCCCACTTACTTTCTTGCAGTAGGCCAAGAAAATACCAATGCTACTTTAGCTGAAAGTACCAGACGTATTTTAGAAGATAGTTGGGCAAATACATTAACATACAGCAAAAATTTGGGCAAGCATAACATTGAGGTATTGGCTGGTTATACCATGCAGGAATCTACTCAAAAATATACCAGAGCTTATGGTGCAGGGTTACCAGATAATTCCTCAACAGATGAAAATCTGAGATATTTGGACTTAAGCACACAATCTCCCTCAGTAGGTGGAAATGGTGGATCCTATGGCCTACTATCTTATCTTGGTAGAACAAATTATAATTATGACGACAAGTATTTTGTTACTGTAAACTTTAGAGCTGATGGATCATCAAGATTTGGAAAAAATAATAAATGGGGATACTTTCCATCGTTTTCTTTAGGTTGGAAAGTATCTAATGAGGCTTTTTTACAAAGTGCTAGTTGGATAAATAATTTAATGTTAAGAGGAGGTTGGGGTACATTAGGAAACCAGGGTTCGCTACCAAATTATGCGTTTACAGGTTTGGTTACTCCAAATATTAATTATGTTTATGGAGTCAATCAGGCTGTTTTTATTGGTCAGGCACCAACAGGTCAGGGCAATCCAGATTTAAAATGGGAGACTACTGAAGAAACGGGTCTTGGCTTGGATTTTTTAGCTTTTGACGGAAAATTTTCAGCTGCTTTTGATTGGTATCGGAAAGTTACTACAGATATGTTATTGCAAGTTCCTCTGGTGGGATATGCAGGTGTTCAAGATTCTCCATATGTAAATGGTGGTTCAGTGCTTAACAATGGTATTGAATTAATGTTAGGGTTTGAGAATACAACTCCAAGTGGCTTTACCTACAGTGTATCAGTAAATATGGCTCATAATAAAAATAAGGTGCTTAGTTTAAGTAATGCTGGTACTGAAATTTTTCAAGGAGTCTCTTTTATTGGTGATGCAAATGTTACACGGGTGGGAGATCCAATTGCTTCACACTGGGGCTGGCAGACAGATGGAATTTTTCAAACCCAAGAGGAGGTAGACAATCATGCATTCCAAACTTCAGGTACAGCACCAGGAGATATAAGGTTTAAAGATATTGACGGAAATGGTATTATCGATGCAGATGATCAAACAATTATTGGAAATCCCTGGCCAACGCTTAATTATGGGATGAATGGTTCAATGTCTTATAGAAACTTTGATTTCAGAATCCAACTTCAAGGGGTTTATGGAAATGATATTTTTATGGGATTAAGATTTAGAACAGAAGGTTCTAATTTTTTCAACTATACACAGAGGGTATGGGATGAACGATGGACAGGTCCTGGTACTAGCAATAATGTTCCAAGGGTAAACACAAATGATCCAAATAACAACATGAGATCTTCAGATTATTATTTGGAAAAGGGAAGTTATTTAAGATTTAGAAATATTCAATTAACTTATAAGGTACCAAGCGCTGTTTTCAAGAACACTATCAATATGAGTGTTTATGGTTCCTTACAGAATGCAATTACTTTTAGCAGCTACCCTGGTTTTGATCCAGAAATAGGAACAAACGATTCCTCTAATCCTTTATATGTTGGGATTGATGAGGCTAACTATCCGGTTCCACGTATTTACACTTTAGGATTAAAAATGGGTTTCTAATCAAGATTAAAAGTAAGAAAATATTAATAAATAGTTTGAATTATGAAAAAAATAGCATTCTTGAAAATATATTTAGTACCACTTTTTGGTTTCTTATTCTTTGGTTGTTCTGAAGTATTGGAGAAAGATCCTATAGCATTAATTTCCGAAGTGAGTGCATATGTTACTGAAGCTGATGCCAAAAAGGCAGTTGCTGCAGCTTATCAGCCTGCATCGGCTAATGATTGGTGTTGTGGTAATGGTGGTGGAGGTTATATGCATTGGGTATTTGCCAATATTGCCTCCGATGACACTGAAAAAGGAGGAGAATCTGGATCTGATCAATTGTATGCACAGCAAATTTCCGATTTTAATATTCCCACAAATAATCGTGCTGTAGAACTAGCATGGGCTAATCAATATGTTGGTGTTCATAGGGCCAATTTGGTTTTGGATAATGTGGTGAATATTACCATGGATGATGACCTTAAAAACCAGTATTTAGCTGAAGCCAAATTTTTAAGGGCCTGGTATTACTTTAATTTAGTTAGAACTTTTGGAGGTGTTCCTTTAGTACTAGAGGCTAATTTGAGTTCATATGAGTTGGAAAGGGCATCCGAGCAAGAGGTATACAATCAGATCATTTCCGATTTGGAAAGTGCCATTCAGGTATTGCCCGAGGCGGATGCTTATGCCCCAGAAGATAAAGGAAGAGCTACCAAAGGAGCGGCATTAGCATATCTTGGAAAAGTCTACTTATACATGGACAATTTTGCTAAGGCAGAAGAGAATTTTGGATCAGTAATTAATTCTAATCAATACAGTCTTGATCCTGATTATCTGGGTATGTTTTATAGGGATGGTGAAAATAGTGAGGAGCATATATTTCAAATACAGTTTTCAAATGATCCGAATGGTCCTGCGCAGGCACAAAATTTATTAAATACGATTTATGGAAGCAGGGCCAGAAACGGGTGGGGATTTAATTTACCTACCGAGGATTTTGTAAATGCTTTTGAACCTGATGATCCTAGATTAGGGCATTCTGTATATGCTAATGATGATGTTATGCCTGATGGAGAGATAGCTGATGTTGGAAATAGTACAACCGGATATTTGACTAAAAAGTATTACGTGCCAGGTTATGAACGTATTAATGGAGGCATCAGAGCAGGAAGAGATGATATATACATGAGACTTGGAAAAGTGCTGTTATGGTATGCAGAAGCAGCTAATGAAAATGGGAATACTACCGAGGCTCTAAAAGCATTGGAAATGGTAAGGGACCGAGCGAGAAATGGAAATGCTAGTATCCTTCCAGAAATTACCGAAACCGACCAAGCAGCACTTAGAACAATCATTTGGCATGAACAAAGAGTTGAATCTGGCCAAGAATATGAAAGATTTTTTGAATTGGTTCGGCAGGGTCGTGCTGGAGAAGTATTGAGGGCTTATGCAAAAAAATACGATACATCAAAAGGAGCAGGATTCAGAGATGGTATAAATGAAATATTTCCCATACCACAATCTGAGATTAATTTAAGTGCGGATAAAATAATACAAAATCCAGGCTACTAATTAGTTTCTATTGAACAGGTATGGATTCAATCATTCATACCTGTTTTTTTAGTCCTTGTTTTAAAGTATTTAGATAAATATCATCACACGATCAAATAGTTACACTCTATGTCGAAGGGCACAATTAAATAAATTTTTCACTAAAAAAAAGGTAAATTATAATAAGTTCGCAATGAGCAAATATTTCTACATTTTGGTATTGTTTTTTTTATTTATCCACTGTGATGATAAGGGAAAAAAAGTATCCACTTCGAATACCAAAACAAAAAAGGCTAGTGCCCTTTTTACCCTATTAAGCCCTCAAGAAACTAAATTAAATTTCATCAATCTCATCAATGAGACTCCAACATTAAATGGCTTTATCTATGAATACCTCTACAATGGAGGTGGGGTAGCAGTAGGAGACCTTAACAATGATAATCTTCCGGATCTTTACTTTATTTCGAACATGCACTCCAATAAACTTTTTATCAATAAAGGTGATTTGGTGTTTAAGGAGACAACCTTAATCTCTAAAGTTAAAGGAAATAAAGGTTTTCCTACCGGGGTTACAATGGTGGATATTAATGCTGATGGTCTACTTGATATTTATGTGTGTAAGTCTGGTGAGTATTCAGACCTGGAACTAAGAAAAAATGAGTTGTACATTAATACAGGGATTAATAAGGAAGGTATCCCTGTTTTCATGGAAAAAGCCGCTAAATACGGTTTGGATTTACCTCATTACTCCACTCAAAGTGCATTTTTTGATTATGATAGAGATGGAGACCTTGACATGTTCTTGATTAATCATGGTATAGGACCATCAGAAGTTCAATCCAATTTAAAAGAATTACTAAACAAAAAATCTAAGTATAGTAGTGAGCGATTGTATCAAAACGATAATGGAAAATTCAAAGATGTTTCTGAAACCAGTGGCATTATTGATAATTCGATTGGGTTTGGACTTGGTATCGCCATTGGTGATTTAAATAATGATAATTGGCCCGATATAATTGTAGGTCATGATTATTCAGAAAGTGATCATATTTATATCAATCAGCAAAATGGTTCTTTTAGCGAAGTTGTGAAAGAATCAACCAATCATATTTCAAATTTTTCCATGGGAAATGATGTAGGGGATATCAACAATGATGGTTGGTTTGATTTTATTTCGTTAGATATGATTTCTGACAATAACTACGATTTGAAAACCAGCATGAGTGGAATGAATCCTAAACGGTTTCAAGAGTTGGTTGATTTGGGATTACATCATCAATACATGTCTAATACACTGCAATTGAATAATGGAAATGCTATTGAAGGAAATATTCCTGCCTTTTCTGAAATAGGAAAATTTGCAGGTGTATCTACCACCAATTGGAGCTGGGCGCCACTTCTATTTGATATGGATAATGATGGTTGGCAGGATATGTTTGTTTCTAATGGAATTGTAAGATCATTTGGAAATAATGACTTTCTCATCTATAAAGAAAAGAAATTAGCTGATTTACATAAAAACCTTGAATTCACTCAAAATAAAGATTCCCTCATCAAGATCTATTACGATGATTTATTGAGTCGTATGCCAAAAAAAGCGGAAGTAAATCAATTATTTTTAAATAATAAAAATCTTACTTTTTCATCAAAGCATCTGGAATGGGATTTAACTAAAGCAACTTGTGCAACTGGAGCTATTTATTCAGACCTGGATAATGACGGGGATTTGGATATTGTAACCAACAATATCAATGATATGGCATCAGTATATAAAAACAACTCCAATGAGGTTGCTAGCCATCGGAAATATTTAAAAATAAAATTTAAGGGTTCTTCGGAAAATACTAATGGACTTGGGGCAAAGGTCATCCTAGAATCCAATAGCATAAAGCAAACGAAACAACTGTATGTTTCTAGAGGATTCCAATCGTCAGTAGATAATATTTTGCATTTTGGCCTTGATACTGCTGAGGTAATAAAAAAATTGACCATTATTTGGCCAGACGGAAAAAGCCAAATAATTACCGACCTAGAAGTGAATAATCAAATCACTCTTTCCTATGAAGAATCTCTTGAAACTAATTCCTTAATAAAAGAAGAAAAAGCATTGTTTCAAGATGTTTCTGATAAAACCAAGCTAAACTTTAAACACAAAGAAAATAAATTTGATGATTTTGAAAGAGAAAGTCTTTTACCTCATAAACTTTCTCAGAATGGTCCGGCATTAAGCTGTGGTGATATCAATAATGATGGTCTAGACGATTTTTACGTTGGAGGTGCTAAAAACCAATCAGCTTCTCTTTTCATTCAACAGGATAATGGAAATTTTAAGCCTATTTTGAAATCATTATGGGAAAAGGACAGAAAGCATGAAGATATTGCTTCTAAGTTTTTTGATGCAGATAATGATGGAGATTTAGATCTGTATGTAGTTTCAGGAGGTAATGAGGAAAAAGAGAATGATATATATTATCAAGACCGATTGTATGAAAACTTAGGGAAAGGAATTTTTCAAAAAACTGCTGGTCTTATTCCAGATATTCGAGTAAGTGGAGCATGTATTGAAACGATTGACATTGATGGTGACAATGATTTGGATTTATTCATTGGAGGAAAGTTAATTCCTGGAAAATATCCCTTACCAGCGAATAGCTATTTATTAAGAAATAATAGTAGCGAAGAAGGAATAAAATTTATAGATGATACGGAAAAAATTGCTCCATTTCTGAAGAAATTAGGTTTGGTTACAGATGCTAAATCGCTAGATCTTGACAATGACAATGATTTTGATTTAATAGTAGTAGGGGAATGGATGCAAATAAAAGTCTTTAAAAACACCGAAAATGGATTTATAGATGCTACAGAAGATTCCGGGCTTGGGAGCCAATCAGGTTGGTGGTTTGGATTAGCTACAGCAGATTTTGATATGGATGGCGATCAGGATTTTATTGTTGGCAACTTAGGTTTAAATTATAAGTATAATGCTTCTCCAGCAGAGCCTTTTGAAGTTTTTGCAAATGATTTTGATCAAAATGGCACTTTGGATATAGTATTGGGTTATCATGACAATGGAGTGATTTTCCCTCTTCGAGGAAGAGAATGTTCTTCTAACCAAATGCCTTTTATAAAACAAAAATTCCCAAGTTATCATGATTTTGGTATTGCTGATCTGCCAACAGTTTATGGCGGAAAAGAATTGGAAAAAGCATTACACTACAGTGCTACTACTTTTGCGACAACGTATGTTGAAAATTTAGGGAATTTCCAATTTAAACCAAAAGCAATTGATGGTATTGTTCAGTTCTCTTCGGTGAATAGTATTTTGGTTGATGATTTTAATACTGATGGTTACCCTGATGCCCTTTTGTCCGGAAATCTATATCAATCGGAAGTGGAAACACCAAGAAATGATGCTAGTTATGGAGTATTATTGACTGGAAATGGCAAAGGTAAATTTACTAGTTTACTTCCAAATGAAAGTGGTTTGTTTATAAAGGGCGAAGTGAAAAATGGAAGTATTCTAAACACTAATATAGAAAACAAAAAAGTTATTGTTCTTGGAAAAAACAATAAAAAACTACAATTTATTGAATATTTCAATAATTAAGCTGTATTAGCCACTAATTGGTCTTAAATTAAAAATTATCATGTGTTGGCTTTCCATTTTAAAAACATAGTAATGATCTTTTGGGATAAGGTCTTTTATCCCTATTTCAAATTTGAGATGGTCATTTTTACTTTTTTGTTTAGAATGATTTTTTTCCTAAAAATAATTACTACTATGTCTTATTCTAAGACATAACCATATTAGATACCATACCAATAAACATAGTACTCAGCACTCAACAATACGGCTTTCCCTACAGATTAGGAAAACCGAAAAATGAGCCACTATACATGAGAAAGTGTATTATTTTTTGTGCAAAAGAATACTCACAATTAATATATTATACCCTTTACTTTTGATCTTAAAAATTATCGTTTACCAACTTCTAACTAAATTGAAAAATGAAAATTAATTTAATTATTATCTTATCTCTTTTTATTCAAACTGCTAAGGCACAATTACAACCTGTAAAATCTGGGGTTTATAAATGGGCTGACCACCCCGTAAAGGCTGGTGAGCTAAGGGAATCTAGAAAAATACTTGAAGGGGTATCACCTCATTTTGAATACTTGGAGATACATGCCACTACACAATTCCCAAAAGCTGCAGCAAGCAATGCCCACGCAAATGACTCTTATGAAGAATGCATCATTGTGAAAGAAGGATTAATGAAAGTTATGCATGATGGCCAAGCATCTATTATAGGCGCTGGTGGAGTTTTTTTATTGATGCCAGGTGAAACACATTCACTTCAAAATGTGGGGGATACTAACCTTACATACTATGTGATGAAATATCGGTCAAAAAAGAAAATGAATATAGAAAGAGGACTTGCTTCAGGTGGATCACTTTTGCTAAATGCTGATTCTCTCACATTTAAGCCTAGTTCACGTGGAGGAGGACGAGCATATTTTGACCGGTCAACTTCCATGTGCGAACGATTTGAAATGCATGTGACTCAATTAAATAAAAAGGGGCCTAGTCATAAACCACATGCGCATATAGAAACAGAAATCATATTGATTCTATCTGGCGATACAGAAATGACAATTGATGGCAAAGAATATAAAGGAACAACAGGAGATTTATATTTTATGAACTCGCAATTATTCCATGGAATTCGCAATGCAACCGATCAGTCATGTTCTTATTTTGCATTCAAATGGCATTAAATCAGCCGAATTTCAGGTAGAAAAAATATTTGTTGCATTTTCCGATGTAAACATTAAAAACGCATGCACTTTTTTTCCAAAATTTCTCTTCAATCACCGAATCTCTGTTCTTTGTGGAAAAGTGAAAACAGTGCTTTATATTTTATCAATCTGGTTTAATTGCTCCTAAATTTAATTAGTAACTGATCTTTCGCTCATGAAAAATTTGTTTTTTAAGAAATTGTAAGCTAAAGATTTTTTTGTCCTTTTTTCATCGACTGGAAAAAAGGACAAAAACTAAATTTACCTTCATTGCTATTCATTTACCGATGAAGCAACTAGTAAAAGTATTGAATAAAACAAATTTTAAGAAAGCGAAAGGTTAGTTAGTAACTTAAAGTTAATCGTGTTTTTTATCAAAAAAACTCTGATAGAGAGATTACTACATTTTTACCACAATAGCATTGGCGCTTAGTTTCTGAAGGAATAGAAAATCCATTTAAAATAATACAAGAATAATGAATAAAAATACACTTGGAATAGGTATGGTGGGTGCACGTTATGGTGCACGTATGCATCACGCAAATTTCCAGAATTTGCCTAAAGGAGTTATCGAAATTAAAGGTGTTTGTTCGCGTACCATAGAAAGTGCGAAGGCTTTTGCCAAAGATACCGGAGTAGATTTTATGACCGATGACTTAGACTCCCTTCTTTCCAGGGAAGATATTGATGTAATAGATATTTGTACTCCACCAGCATCCCATCATGAAATTGCGATTCGTGCTGCTAATGCAGGCAAGCATATTATCATGGAAAAACCACTTACCGGCTATTTTGGTGAACCTGGTGATCATGAACCAATTGGTCATCATGTGCCCCGAGTTCGTATGAGAGAAGGCGCTAATCGTAATGCAAATGCTGTGAGAGAAGCTGTGAGAAGCAACAATGTGAAGTTTTGTTATGCTGAGAACTGGGTATATTCACCTCCTATTGTAAAAATGAAAAGCTTGATTGCTGCATCTAATGGGTCAGTTCTTGAACTACGAGCTGAAGAAAATCATTCTGGGTCAAACTCGGTATTTTCCAAAGAGTGGAAATCGATGGGAGGAGGAGCCTTATTACGTATGGGATCGCATGCTGTAGGTGCTTGTTTATATATCAAACAATGGGAAGGTCTACAGCGGAATGGGAAAAGTATCCTGCCAGTTTCTGTTTTAGCTGATACAGCTGACCTAATACACACAAAGGCTTCTGAACAAGCCAAAAAAGCAAATGCCCATCAATGGATTAGCTCTGATCCTTTAGATGTGGAAAACTGGGCAAATGTAATTATTCGTTTTGACGATGGTTCACGTGCCTCGATATTAGTTAGTGATGTGGGATTAGGTGGACTGAATACCCGCCTAACAGCTTATATGACTGATGGTGTTATTAAAGCAAATATGACTTCAAATGATGGTATCGAAACCTATGCAGTAGATCCATCAACCTTTGAACAGGAATATTTCACGGAAAAACTTGAAACAAAAGCTGGTTGGAATCGCCCAAGTTGTAATGAGCACTGGTTCCGAGGTTTCACACAGGAAATTGAGGATTTTGTACATGCTATAAAGGAAGATCGTGAGCCTCTTGCTGGAATCGATCTTGCTGTAGATTGTGTTAGCGTAATCTATGCCGCTTATCAGTCTGCTGAAGAAGGCAGAATTATCCATTTAAAATGAAGGAGTTATAGCCTTTTAAATCCTAAAAATGATTCTAATTTTTTACCTTAAAACCATTAGTTCTTATGAACCGCAAAAAATTTATGACAAGTGCTGGCTGGTTGGGGCTTGCATTTTTTATTCCAAAACAACTTTCTGCAATGGAAACAGAACCAAAAAAAATGTTTTTTAAAGATGATGGTAAAATACCTAATAATAAATTTCCATTAATCCTCTATAAAAATGTTTTTAATGAAAGAGGAAATGCTGGAGCTTCTTGGCTGGAAAAAAGGTTTGCTGCCAACAATTGGACCAACTCATGGCGAAACGGAATCTATTCATTTCATCATTACCATAGTACTTCACATGAAGTTCTGGGAGCCTATTCCGGCAGTGCATTAGTGCATTTGGGAGGAGAACAGGGTGAAAAAGTGAACTTTGAAGCAGGTGATATCATCATCATTCCTGCAGGGGTTGGACACAAAAACCTTGGCAGCAAAAATCTTGGTGTTGTAGGTGCTTATCCAAATGGCCGTAACTGGGATATGAACCGTGGACTTCCAGGAGAACGTCCTACGGCAGATCAAAATATTGCCTCCTTACCTATTCCGGAAAACGATCCTCTTTTGGGAAACCTTGACGGATTAAAGAAAATTTGGAGTTAGGTTAGACATGAGATTTCTACCCCTTTTATAATAATTAGGCCTCAGGCATTTATAGGAAAATTGTTATTTCCTATAAATGCCTGATTTCAATCAGATGTAATTTTTTGCCACTTGACATCGGTGGAAATATGACTTTATATCAATAACCAATTTTAGAACAATTAATATCCTTGAAACTTTCATTATTAATACTATTAGGTATTCTTTTATCAAATTTTGCAAAAAGCCAAAAAGGCAATTATATCGCAATAGATGAACCCATTCCTCAAATTCATATTCAAAAAATAACTGACAATATTGTTATAGATGGTGTATTAGATGAAAAAAGTTGGCAGGTGGCTCAGAGGAAATCTCATTTTAGTCAATATTTCCCAACCGATAGCATGTTGGCTATAGGAGATACGGAAATTTTAATGAGTTATGATAACGAAAATTTTTATATAGCTGCAAAGTGTTATTCTATAGGGAATAATTTTAGAGTAGAATCCCTAAAACGGGATTTCAGTTTCTCTAAGAATGATAATATCAATTTTATTTTGGATACATATACAGACAGGACCAATGCTTTCCAATTTAGTATGAATCCTGTTGGAGCCCAAAAAGAAGCTTTAATTTCCATTGGAGGAAAAAGTAGTTCCGCTTTTGATGGATCATGGGATAATAAATGGTTTGGTGATGCTAAAATGTATGATGGTTACTGGATTTGTGAGCTTGCAATTCCTTTTAGTTCTATCCGCTACAAAAAAGGAGCTACAAAGTGGGGCTTCAATAGTTACAGAAATGACAGCCAAGCAAATGAAATTTCATGTTTTGTAAATATCCCTCGCGAATATAACCTTATGAATCTCAACTATACCGCAGATATTGTTTGGGACAAGCCTCTGAATAGACCAGCACAAAACGTTTCCTTTATTCCCTATATAACAGGAGGAGTAACTCGAGACTTTGAAAAATTGGAAGAAAAGACTTACCAATCAAATTTTAATATTGGTGGAGATGCCAAAATCGGAATTTCTTCTAGTCTCAACTTAGATTTAACTATCAACCCAGATTTTTCTCAGGTAGAGGTAGATCAGCAGGTAAATAATTTAGGCAGGTTTGAAATATTATTTCCTGAAAAAAGACAATTCTTTTTAGAAAATGCAGATTTATTTGGTGGTTTTGGATCTAATAGAGTGCAACCTTTTTTCTCTAGAAGAATAGGTGTTTCAATAGATCCCCGAACGGAAAATAATATCCAGAATACCATTTATGGAGGAGCAAGACTCAGTGGCAAATTAAATGAAGATTTCAGGATTGGAATGCTCACAATGCAGGCAGCCGGACAAAAGGAAAATAACCTTCCGAGCTTTAACTATACAGTCCTTACTGCCGAACATCAGGTTTTTAATCGATCGAATATAGGAATGATTCTGATTAATAAACAAACTTTTAGTGACATGGAATTAAACGAAAATGTCAATGAATACAATAGAGTTGCTGGTCTAGAATATCGTCTTCATTCTAAAAATAATTTTTGGACTGGAAAAGCATCTTATATGCAGGCTTTTACACCTGAAGATAAAGAGATGAAGTACAGTATGTTCACACAACTTGAGTATAATAAAAGGCGGTACCGTCTTGAATTTGCTTCATTGTTGGTAGGTGATGGATTTGACGCTGAATTAGGCTTTGTGCCAAGAAAAGATTTTTATCTAATTAGTCCTGAGTTTGATATCCGGTTTTTTCCAAAAACTAAAAAGATTGCTCAAATCACCTTATCAACAGACATGAGGTGGATTTACAAATTGGGAAAAGATAATAATGAGATCATTCAAAATTTTGGACATGAAGAAACCGGAGTAGAAGTTGGTTATGAGATTAGTTTCCAAAACAACCACAAATTCAATATGGAAATTGAGTATGAAAATTTTATCCTTTTAAGAAACTTTGATCCTACTCGCATCCAAGATGAGGAGACTTTTTTCCTGGCAGGAAGTAAACCAGAAAACACCACATTAACACTATCCTATGATTCTGATGTTAGAAAAGCATTTTTTATCCAATTTAGTCCTAATGTTGGAAAGTTTTACGGAGGAACAAGAATGGGTTTAGCAGGGCAATTCACCTACAGGTATCAGCCTTTTGGATCGGTTTCTTTAGATTATAACTATACGCATATTGATATTGGAGGAGATTTTCGAAATGCAAATCTCTGGTTGGTTGGGCCACGTATCGACTTTACCTTTTCAAAACAACTTTTTTGGACAACATTTGTACAATACAATAACCGTTTGGAAAATCTTAATATTAATTCCAGGTTTCAGTGGAGATTTGCTCCTGTTTCCGATTTCTTTCTGGTTTTTACAGATAATTATATAACTGATCCGTTTAGCAATTTTGAAAAACGAAATAGGGCTATTGTGGCTAAACTGACTTATTGGCTAAATATCTAAGCTCGACTTTAGCCATTTGGCAATTACAAAAAAGCCTTGTGTAGGAAAAATTCATACATTTTTTTAAATTTTTAACATCCCTTTTCTGAGTTATAATAGGAGAGGTTAAAAATTAAATTTGAACATACAGCCTATTTGCTTTCCTGCCAATATTAAGATTTACAAAAAGGCTAAAGTCGAGCTAAGAAACTGTTTTAAAACCTTTTTAAAGTAAAAAAGCTTCTCCTTTGAATTAGAACTTAGCGTATGTCTAAAAATTTAATATTTCCAATCAATCGAATCTATAAATAATTGTTTGGTAATTATGCCAAATAACCCATGCTTTTGAAGATTGAGTTGTTTTTTAAAATTATTTTTACCTTAAAAATCCACCTGCTAAGTAGTTGGTCATGTACTTTTTAGCTCCTATTTTTAAATAGGGATAATTATTCATTGCGCAAACAATTTACAGGATTCAACAATGCCGCTTTAATTGATTGATAACCAATGGTTAAATATGCAATTATAAAGACAATAAAACCTGATAGGATAAAAATCCACCACTCAATATCAATTCTAAAAGCAAAATCCTGGAGCCACTTATCCATTAGATACCAAGCTAAAGGAGTAGCTAAGATGAAAGCTACAGCAACCATCCTGATAAAGTTTGTTGCCATCAAAGAAACAATACTAATAGCGGAGGCTCCCAAAACTTTACGGATTCCGATTTCCTTTCCTCGTTGTTCAATAGAAATAGCAGCCAATCCAAACAATCCAAGAGAGGCTATAATTATGGCAAGAATTGTAAAAAAACCAAAAGTTTCTCCTAATACTTCCTCTGCTTTATACATTTGATCAAATTTTTCATCTAAAAAACTATATTCAAATGGGTATTGCGTGTATTCACTCACACTCTTTTCCAGATAGGAGATTGTTTCAGGTAAATTTTCTGGATGTACTTTGGCTGCAATATTTCCAACCCAGCCCTTACTAAGGTGAATCATTAGAGGTTCAATAGAAAGATGCATTGAATGCATATGAAAATCTTTGACTACCCCTAAAACAGTTTCTACACCATTATGAGTAAATTGTTTTCCAATGGCCTGTTCAGGAGTCCATCCTAGGGCAAGGGCTGCTGTCTCATTTATCAGATAGCCTTCTTCCACATCATTTTTATTCTCCCTGTTAAAATTTCTTCCAGCAATCAGTTCTATACCATAAACATCCAAATAATCATAATCAACTCTTGTCTCATAGATAGAAAGATCATTTTCAAAAATATCATCATCATCATTGATAATTGTGCTGGATGAAATATTTGTTGGAAGATTGTTTGAATAGGTTACATTTTTAATATTAGGATAACTTTTCCATTTATCTTGCAGGGTTTGAATGTTTTTCACTATCGCCATATCCCGTACAGTAATTGTGATTATTTGTTCTTTGTTATAACCCAATTCTTTTTTTTGAATGAACTGAAGTTGCTGATAAATCACTAAACAAGCAATTATTAAAATAATTGAAACTGCATATTGCCCAATCACAAGACTTTGCTGCAAATTCGAATTTCTAGACCTAGAATCAATTTTTCCTTTTAATACTTTAACCGGATGTAGTCCTGATAAATAAAAGGCTGGATAACTTCCTGAAAATGTTCCCACGAAAAATAATAAAAATAGAATCCCTGGCAACATTAAATTATTATTGAATAAATCCAGTTTAAGTGGCCTTTCAATTAAATAGCCAAAATAAGGAATTACCAATTGTACCAGACCCAGGGCTATTACAAATGCTATAAGTGTAATCAGGATAGATTCTCCAAGAAATTGGGCGATGAGTTGATGACGAAAAGCTCCAATGGCTTTTCTCAAACCGACTTCTCGAGCACGATTAATGGAGCGGGCCACAGCCAAATTCATGTAATTGATACAAGCAAGAATTAAGATTACAATGGCTATTGCCGAGAAAAAATAGACATATTTTTTATTACCCTTTAAACCAATGTCAAAAAGAGGGTCCATATTTAAATGCAAATCCCCTAAGGAATTTACATAATATTCATCTTTAAATGGATAAGTTTCATCTGTTTGATATTTTTGAGGAATGCCAGCCTGCTTTATTTTTTGCTCAAGTCGTTCTGGTTTGGCACCTTCTTTCAAGAGAAAAAAAGTGAAATACGAATTATTATTCCAACTGTTTTCTTTCAATGCATTTGAATAGTTACTGTTGGATTCAAAACTGACAATGTAGTCAAATTTAATTGATGAATTTTCAGGTAAATCAGGAATCAACCCAGTTATTTTATATTGATTTTCATCACGATGAAATTTTATTTTCAACTCTTTTCCTAAAGGGTTTATATTACCGAATATCTTATTTGCAAAGGATGCTGTAAGAACTATACTATATGGCTTTTCTAACACTTTTTGAGGCTCCCCAAGTAGTAGTGGATAATTAAAAACTTCAAAATAATTCTTATCCGCCCAAAGTCCATCCTCCCAATAATTATCCTCATCATTACTTACCAGAGCTGTTAAATAGTTAATTGTAGTCCCCTTGATTACCTCAGGGAACTCACGTTCCAATGTTGAGGCTAAAGGAGTTGGAGTAACTGCAAAATAATCTGATCCTTTATATAAATTGCCGGGTTGCCTTTGTGTGATACGATAAATTTGATTCTCATTTGGATAAAAATTATCATAAGAAAGCTCGTGTTCAACATATAAGAAAATCATAATAAAACTTGCCAGCCCAATAGCAAGCCCTCCGATATTAATACTTGAATAGAGCTTTTGTTTTATTAAATTTCGCCAACTTATTTTTAAATAGCTTTTGAACATACCATTAGAATTTTTGGGGATAGGAACTATATTTTTTATGGCAAAAGGTCGGAGATAATTCAATACCTGATACCAATAGAGTACATTGGCTTTTCGATTTGTATACTTTTCTAAATTCTCAAAATATTGCTCTTCCAAATCTCCAATAACTTCTTCAACTAAATCAGATTTCAAGAACCAAAGCAGAAATTTGTAGGCGATTTTGGGTGGGTGTGAATTTTTCATTAGAATAATTTGAAGTTAAATCTAAATTTCATTCTGATTTCAAACTTTTTACTGGATTCATCAGTGCAGCTTTAATAGCCTGATAGCTAATAGTTAATAAGGTGATTAACAAAGCTCCCAAGCTTGCAAAAGCAAATATCCACCAAGGAATATTCGTACGATATTCATAATTGTCTAACCAATTTCCTGAAAAGTATAGGACAAAAGGAACGGCAATTATGCAAGAGAGAGTAACCAGTAACATAAATTCTTTGGAGAGTAATTTCCAAAGCATAAATGTAGAGGCTCCAGCTATCTTGCGAATTCCAATTTCTTTAGTCCTTTTTTGCGCTGTGAAAGAAGCTAAGCCCAATAAACCTAAACAACTTATAAGAATGGCAAGAATGGAAAAAATAGATGATAATTTACCAATCCGAACTTCATTATTAAATTTTTTGGCATAAAGCTGATCAGCAAATTGATATTCAAAAGGCACACCTGGAGCATATTCTTTAAAAATTGATTCAATGTTCCTCAACGCATCTTGGGTGCTGATATCAGGACTGAAACTAAATGAAGCTACTTGGCTTACCGATGGTGCAAACATATAGATCGATGGCCTGACAGATTCATAAGGAGAGCCTACTATTAAATCATTTATAACTCCTAAAATGGTCCAATCTTTTTCATCATGTTTGATGGTTTGTCCTACTGGATTTTCAAGTCCCATATATTCTGCAGCTGATAGATTTATAACCATTCCCTGCTGGTCACTAGTAATTTCTCTAGAGAAATCACGCCCATCTAATAACTCCCAACCTATTGTTTTTCCATACTCTGGAGAAGTCCAAAATACTGAAAACCCTGCTAAAAAATCCGGGTCTTTTCCTGGCCAATCAAAATTGCCTAGGCCTGTACAATAGGTATTAAGAGGGCAAGAAGATTCTGACATTTCTACAATGGTACCTGATGCTAGTAATTGATTTCGAATCACTTCAAAATGATCATGTATATCATTTGTCCTCATATTCACTGAAATCAACCGATCTCTGTTATAGCCTACAGGTCGATCTTTAGTATATTGAATTTGACGGTAGACAATAATAGTCCCTATGATAAGGATAACGGAAATAGTAAATTGAAATACTACTAATAATTGTCGAGATTTAATGGCCAGATGTCCTGATCGAATGGCTCCTTTCAATGCTTTTATAACTTGAAATGAGGAAAGATATATGGCAGGATAGCTACCGGCAAGTATTCCAGTAAGTAAAATAAAACCTATGCCTGTCACCCAATAAAATGGGCTGGTCCAGGGAATTTCCATGTTTTTATTCGCAACTTCATTGAACCAGGAAAGGGAATATGACACCAGACCTAAGGCAATGAAAAAAGAAAATACCACTACTAAAATAGATTCACTTAAAAACTGGTAAATCAATTGACTTCGCAAAGATCCAATGGCTTTTCTAATGCCTACTTCCTTGGTGCGGCTTTCAGATCGGGCAGTACTTAGATTTATGAAATTGATACAGGCTAATAACAAAACAAAAATCCCTATCGAACCAAAAAGCCAGACAAAACGGATATTTCCACCAGTGTTTTCTCCATTTGAAAATTCTTCATACAAATGCCATTTATCCATCGGATGCAAAGATATTTTTTGGTCGTTATTATAAAATTCATCGGCTACATTGTTATTTATTATATCCTTTATTTTATAGTTTACTTCGTTTATTTTGGCTTTTGGTTGTAACTGAACATAAACAGGTGACATATCATATCCCCATTTATCTAAATAAAATTCTGCCCAAGTATTGGAGGATAGAAATAAATCCCATGGAGCAATAAAAGCTAGTTCACGGAAAGCGGAATTTTTTGGGACATCTTCGTAAACACCTGTTATTTTCAATTCATCCTGGTTATCCAGTTTTATAATTTTATTTAAAGGGTCTTCCATATTAAAAAGTCTTTCTGCTAAAGATTTAGAAATTAAGATAGAATGAAGGTTTTCTAATCCGGCACGATGCCCTTTGATCATTTTCAGAGAAAGCAGATCTGGACCATCAACTTGCATGTAATTACCCAACTCATTAAAGTTTTTTTCTCCATTGGTAATAATGTGTTCCTGAATTTCAGTTGCACTCACTACATATTTAAAATCTTCTTCATAGCTATTTTTGAGCCCATCACTCAAAGGAAAAGGATGTTGAGTTCCAGTATATATTTTATTATTAGCAGTTGTATGTTGCACCACCTGTGCTATATGATCATAGTTTTCGTGATATTTATTAAAAGTCCGTTCATCATATACCCATAAACTTATAAGAATAGCTACTGCCATACCGAAGGATAATCCCCCTATATTGATAAAAGTATAACCTTTATTCTTAATCAAGTTACGCCAACCTATTTTGAAATAATTTTTAAACATGGAAAATTGATTTAAATGTATCAGTTTAGAATTTCTAATCGCAAAAGGACGTAGGTAATGGAAAACCTGATACCAATAATTAACTTTTGCTTTTAATAGTGAATATTCCTCCAGGCAAGCCAGAAATTGTTCCTCCAAATCGCCTTCTACTTCCTCATAAAGGTCATTTCGAAGAAACCATTTCAAGAACTTTTGGGCTAATTTGGGTGGTTTAAATTTTTCTTTTTCCAATAGCTCTTTTTGCACTTGTGCTTTTAATTTCGAGAATTATTTTATTTCCTATCAGGTTTTTATGGTAAATAAATCCATAATAATTTTTTGATCATCTACTAAAATTAAGGCCATCAAATTCAAACCCAAATTGGGGAAATTGTCTCCATAAAGACATTTTAAAATCCCTGGAAATTTCCAGCGTCCTTCTCCCATATGCGGTAATAGAATAAATCCGTTTTCTTCTGCCTCCTCTTTCAGCTGTGGCTTTGCCCATTTCTGAAGTTAAAAAACCTTTTTCTTCCAGCCTGGAAAGCGTAGAATGGACTGCGCCTATTGAAACAGACCTTCCTGTTTGGTCTTTAAATTCCTGGGTAATTTTAAAAGAGTAAGCATCATCCTCTCCTAGGATACCTACAAGTAATAAAATCACTTCTTCAAATTCCCCTAATTTTGTTTCTTTCATTTTAGTTTCTTAATTGTAGAACAAATATAGCAATCAAAATTTATTTGTTATACAATTGTGAAAGAAATTACATGAATGGTTTGTTTTTGTGATTTTTTGGCAGAAATAATTTTTTTGTTGAAAACCTTGTAACCTAAAAAACTAGATTCTACTAACTTTTTGCTGAAAAGTCTTTCAGAAATATAGAAAAAGTGCCCAAGGAGGAAGTTCAATATTTAATTCTATTTTTTTTATTCCACCATTGTGGTTAATCATTCACAAATCCCTCTACATTATCCAAAGATGTATTTCCTAACAAAGCCCTTCCTTAGGTTAATTGTACCAATATTAAAGCTTCCTACCAGAACAAATACTTGTCCTTCAGTCTCAACACATTTATCCATCACTTTTTGTACAGCTTCAGT
>JAHQVQ010000378.1 GCA_019634305.1 Flammeovirgaceae bacterium
CATCAGAAAATAAGGCCGGAGCCATCTTTGTGTGGTAAAGTGCCGTGTAAAAAATTCTTTTTAAATTTTCATCAGGCGTTTGAATTTTTACTCCTTCTAATTCCGCTTCCCAAAGGTTTGCTGCCTCATTTTTCGTTCTATTAAAATCCCAATGTGGTAAATCATTTTCCAAACCTTTTAAAGCTCCTTCTACACTTGCGGAGGAAATTCCTACTTTTAGTAAAACTGAACTGGAGTTGAAAGTAAATATTCCATTCGCTTTCAGGCCTACAGCCTTTTTTCCTTCCTCTATATTAATTCCATCGGAAAGCTGATAAGATTCAAAAGGGGATGAAAATTGTGCTGCAAAATAAACCCGTTGGTCTTTGGCCCAACCTTTCGATCGTCTATATCCTGTAATTACAGAATCATTTTCAACATTTATATAAGTTTCTAAAGGAGTGTCCCAATTGATAGCAAAACCCAGGTCCAGCACCACATTATTTCCCTTTTCTTCAGGAAAGGAATACCTATGCAACCCTACTTTTGAGGTAGCTGTTAATTCCACTTTTATATCTGAATCATCGAATTCAACACTATAATACCCTGGTGAAGCATATTCTTTTTCGTGGGAATAAAACCCTTTAAAATCATAATCTTCTCTTGAGTCAATTCTTTTGGTTAAATCCACCTCATTTCGGGTCGGCATAAAGAGAATATCAGCCAAATCACCAATTCCTGTTCCACTGAGGTGGGTGTGACTAAACCCAACAATTATGCTATCAGAATAATGATATCCTGAACACCAATCCCAACCATTTGTTCCATTATCAGGACTTAGTTGTATCATTCCGAATGGTACAGTTGCACCCGGAAAAGTATGGCCATGATAGGCAGTTCCTATAAAAGGATCCACATGGGAAATAAGCTTATCAGGCATATATGAGCTGACTTCCACCACCTTTTCTGGAGAATTGCAAGATGAATAATAAATGGAAAAAACAACTAAAATTAACAATCTTAAATTTGACATAGCTTTTGTCTCAGAAAATAGACTTTTCATCATTTTAATAGATAGATAGTATATATATTTAAATTTAAAAGTGCTGAATATTGGATTATAAGCACCTGGAATCCACTCCAGAAATTTCATTCTGGGGGATTAAAAAACATACAAAATATATGTCTGTCAAGTAATTATAGATCCAATAGTTCAGGGTGTTCTTTATATAATTTCAAGATTAATTCTCCAAAAAGTGTATTTGACCAAGCGAACCATTTCCTTGTGAAATTTTTTGGATCATCTTTGTGAAAACCTTCATGCATAAACCCAGTTCCACCATGCGTTTCAATAAGAGATTTTACGCACGCTTTTATTTCAACATCATCATTACTGGTCAAAGCCCTCATGGTAATGCTCATTGGCCAGATGTAATCCATACCAACATGAGGTCCACCTATCCCTTCAGCAGCTTTTCCTCTAAAGAAATACGGGTTTGAAGTGCTTAAAACAAATTTTCTTGTATTCTGATAAATAGGATCGTCAGAATTAAAACAACCTAAATAGGGTAAAGATAAAAGGCTAGGAATATTAGAATCATCCATAAAAACCTGATTTCCAAAACCATCAGTTTCAAAAGCATAAATATTTCCGAAAGTCAAATGATTAGAAATAGCGTATTGTTGAACAGCTTCTTCTACCTCAAAAGCAAGGCTTTTGCACTGGTCGGCAAATTCTGTTTCTCCTATTACTTCCTCAAAAATTTCGGCCATTTGTCTTAGGGAAACAATGGCAAATAAATTTGAAGGAATTAAAAATGGATAAATGGTTGAATCATCAGAAGGCCTGAATATAGAGCATATTAATCCAACTGGTTTTATTGGATTTCCATAGCCTCGTCCTGCTACAGTATCTGTAAGTACGGGGGTAATTCTTTGAAATTTATAGGGTCCATTACCCTCCTTTCTTTGTTGTTCTTTAAAAGTTTGAAGAATCAATTTCATGGCTTTTTGCCAGTTTTCATCAAAACAAGAAGTTTCGTTGGTGGTTTTCCAATAACCATAAGCCAGACGAACTGCATAACAAAGAGAATCAATTTCCCATTTCCTTTCATGGAGTTCAGGTTTCATCTCCGTTAAATCCTTTTCCCATTCACTTCCAGTGGGACCCTCATTAAAAGCATTGGCATAAGGATCAATTAAGATGCACTTAGTTTGCCTATTCACAACTCCCGCTAATAAATCTTTGAGTTTTGGATCTTCATTAGCAAGTGGAAGATAGGGCCAAACCTGGGCAGTAGAATCCCTCAGCCACATGGCTTCAATATCTCCAGTAATTACAAAGGTATCAGGTTTTCCATCTACGATTTTATGCTTTACTGTAGTATCTAATGTATTGGGAAAACAGTTTTCAAATAACCAGGCAAGTTCCTTGTTTTTTAGGTTTTTTTTAACTTCTCCAATTGTCTTCTCTACCGCTTCGCTGGTGAAATTTCTATCCTTCGGTTTTGGTCTATGACTTTCAAATTCTTTATTTAAAAAAGCTCTAGAAAATGGAATTGGTAAAACCATGCTTGAGCCTGTTAAAATAGTCTTTTTAAGAAAATCTCTTCTTTCGTTCATTTTGTTAGAAGTAAATTGGGTTTTCATGCTGAGAATTTTGTTTAACTAATCATAATAGTCAAAAAATGGACATACTTACTGAAAGGAAGATTCCAAAAGCTGATATCCATAAATTACTTTTTTCAATTTAATTCCATATACAAGATTTGTTTAAGCTTACTGTATATTTTAAAAAAATTATAAAGTAAAGTTTTAACCCATTATGAATATTGCTTTAAAATTAAAACAATAAATTAGGAAAAACTTACCAAACTGCAGTTTTCTGCGTTATTTTTTTAATAAAAGACAATCTATACAGTCAAATCCATGCAATTTTCATGATATAGTTATGATAAATGGAAAGTTGAGTTTTTAGTTTTCTCTACAACTCAATAGCTATTTTTGAGGAAATTTGTTTACTACAATCTGCTTTTTGGCATATTTATGTGAGTTCCAAATATGCAAGTGTCCCCTTACATCGATCCGTATACCTACAGCCGAACTAAAATCCACTTTGCTTTTACAATTAAAGGCTTCAGCCTTAATTTTTTCCATAATTGGATCAAAAGCCTCAAGTTTGCTTATAAGAATAAGATCAGCATATCCCAAATTTTCAGCTGCTTTCTTGTAGAAGCCAACGTCATATATCGCGTCCTCATCCTTTATCAGACTAATAGATTGGAATTCTGATAATTTTATAACAAGCTTTTAAAAATGATTTGGCAAAATCGATTTAGATTCCCACTGCTAAAAAGGCTTACAAACCTAGATAACTTCAGCTTGTCTATAAGGTTGCTTCATTAAAGGGTTGAGTTTATTTTTTCTTTGCGTTATTAGAAATAATTAAATAACAACAATCTCATTAAGCTTTTACCATCTACTGGGTTATATGCATTCTATCAACTGGTTTGCTTAATACTTTAAGAATAAAACTGGGGAAGAACCGACTCATAAATTTTAATTGACTGGCTTGTCCTGGGCATATCTCGAATTTGTCTTTGGAAAAACCTTTTAAAAAGTCAGCTACCATATTTTTCAATGGCATTGGGGTAGAACCTTTCATATCCTCCTCATCAAACTGAGAAAGCAATTCTGTATCAGTAGCCGGAGGTGCTAGTTCAAATACTTTAGTGGAAGTATTTTTTAACTGTGCCCGTAGTGAAAGCGTGTAGGAATGTAATGCGGCTTTGCTGGCACAATATACAGGAGAAATAGGCAGTGGCATGAATGCCAAACCTGAAGATACGGTAACTGTAGCAGCATTTTTCTTTCCTTTTAGTAAGGTTAAAAAGGCATCATTCATCTAAATGGTTCCTTTTACATTAATATCTAATTCTTTTGTTAAATCATCATCAGATAGTTTGTGATCTTGTAAATTAATAGAGCATATAATGCCCGCATTATTAATCAATATATCAAGCTCAGGAAACTCTTTTTCTACTTGTTGATATAGCTTTTTTATTTCCTCAGGGTTACTTACATCGCTTTTAATGGTGATTATCTCCTCCAATTCATCTTTTACTTTTTGTAATTTTCGGCATTTCACCCGGTAATAATGACTTTGTTATTTCTCTTTAAAAATTCTTTGGCCATTTCAAGCCCTATTCCACTTGAGCCACCTGTTATCAAGATTGTATTACCACTTAGGTTCATAATTGTTTATTTTAGAAAATAAATAGGATTTCACTTGTAAGAAACTACCTCTGACAACTGTCTAACAACAGCACCAAATTAGCATTTTATTTTATTGACTAATAAAACTAATTTTAATCTTTTTTATGAAAGTATTTGATTAATTCTATTATTGCTACAAAGGAGTTTTTATTCCTCTGAATTAATCCTAATAAATATTCGGATAATTGCTTGGGATGTATTTCTAAAATAGTATAATGTTATTGTACCTTGCAAGAACCTTCCTTTACTTATGGTGTTTTAGCATTTGTTAAAGTGGTCTCATTAATCAATTCAAGTGCCATATCAAGCTGGCTATCCTCCGTTCTCAAGATATCCGATATTGTTTCGTCAACTTCTATATCAGGCGCTACACCATTCCCATCAAAAAGTTGTCCATTAGGTTGGAAGGAAGCCATAGTAGACAGTCCAATTTTAATTCCAGAGTTTGGTAAAACATAGCTTTTAGTTCTTCCACTACCACCCCCTGTTGATGTTCCTATCAGTGTGACATTAGGCAACTCCTTGAATGAAGCTGCAAAAACATCAGCAGCACTGTAACAATTGGCATTGATCAGTACTACTACAGGTTTGTCGTATTTATAAGCTGCCTTTTTTTCAGAGCCCAACAAGAAATAATGCCATTGGCTAAAATTTTCTCTTGGAAAATCCCATGCTGGTTTGAAGTTTTTAGAGAATTTATTGATCGCAGCTCTATCTTGCTCATTAAATTTTTCAGAATGAAAAGGATAAAGGCTCCTGTTGGATAAGTACCCCTGGTTGTTCTTTGCTTTTGTGTTTGTCCTAAATACCGCAGCGTTTACTATTATTGGTTTGGATTCGTCAGGAATAAAATAAGGTGCCAAAAATTTTAGTATTTTCCTGCTTCCCCCTGGATTGTCACGGATGTCTATTATTAGTCCGTCTGTAAATCTAAAGCTGTCCATCTTATCTTCTATTTCCGATAATTTTTTTTTCGAAGAACTCATTTGCTTTATTCGTAAATATCCAATGTTATCAGGAACAGAAACAGAACGTTCTCTGGATGAAAGCTTAAATCTTCTATTGGAGACAGGTAAGTGTAACTCTGTTAGTTGTCCTATATCATTGCTAAGCACTACCTGCAATGTGCTTTCAATCGAAATATTGAATTGTGACAATAGGTATCTGATAAAGACGAGCCTGGCCACAGATCGATATATCTTAAATTGAGCAGAACCCTTAGCCACTAGTTTATTGGCTTCATGTAATAAACTATCAGTGGATACGCCATTAATAGATTCCAAATATGGATAATCTTTGTTTAGCAGCTTGTTTTCGGATTGATCAATACATATTACTCTGTTGCAGTATGAAGCCACTGAAAATGGCAAATAGCCGGGGTCAAGAATTCGTGATACTCCACTTACCCGTGTATGCCCATCTCCAAATTGTGACAAGATTTTTTGGATTTCTATGGCCATCACAACATAGCTTGTAGTATCACCCAATTTTTGAATCAACCGCTCAAATGCAGAAGGATAATTGAAATTATTTAATTCAGCATATGAATAAAATTCTTCAATGTTTTTTTGAAGAAATGAGATATCATTTTTTACTTGATCTTTGGAGAATTTTCTAGAGCGAAGGGCATTTAATTCAATCTCTTTACGTTTTTCATCGTTGTAATGCCATACTTGCCTTCGATTCTTTTCAGTAAACTTTCCTGTTAAAACTTTCACCTCATTGCCATTTCGAAGCGTCAGTTGAATATCAATATCAGGTGTATGGCCCATGCCAGATAAAACTTCTACCAGATCCTCTGAAAATCTCTTTTTCCACTTGGCACCATACTTTTGCTTACAATAAGCAAGAATTTCCTTTTTATCAATTGGGCCTATTTTTTCAAAATAATACCATTCCCCGCTAAACTCTACTTTGGGTAAATCATTTTCCCAATCTACTGCTGTAAATGGAGAGGCCTCATCAGGCGCTGTACAACCTGATACTATTCCAAATAGTATAGTAAGGATTTGTAAGCTTATTCTTTTCATTTTTAATCTTTTATAGTCCAAGTTTTATTGCTGTGTTTTAGAATTTAAAAAGCTCGAACTTATTCAAACATTGAACGCTAAAAAAGCC